>CAIWXP010000175.1 GCA_903916665.1 Candidatus Iainarchaeum sp.
AACGGAATGGCAACATTTATTCCTGTCTATGAAGGAACCTATAAATTAGCTGTTCCCTATGAAGGTAAGAATCTTTCCGGTGAATTTGATGTTATTGCTGGATATACTAGTAATAATAGTGATTTTGTTGAAATAGTAAGTGATAATAAAACGGCTGGAATGAGTACAACAACAAAAACAACATTGATTGTTGGTGCTATTATATTAGGATTAATAGGATTTGCAATTTTATTATATTTCTTGATAGTTAGGCCAAAGAATCCTTTGCAATATGAATTTAAACCAATTAATTAATAATTAATTTTGTTCTTTTAGGAAAAACATTTCTTTTGCTTTTGCATTATTAGGTTTCATATTTAAATTTTTATACATTTCTAATAATGCACCATTATCAAAACAAGTAGTTTTTTTTATTTTATCTGAACAATTTCTCATTGCTTTTGCTCTTTCTTCTATTGTTGTATCTGAGGCTCTAGGTTGTCCTGGACCACCTACACATCCAGAGTTACAATACATTACTTCAACAAAATGAAAAAATTCTCCATTTTCTATGTCTTCTAAAATATGTTCTAATTGACCTACGCCAAAAACAATTGCAACACTTAATTCATAGTTGCCAATTTTAACTTTATATTTTCTTGATTTTTCATCTTGTCTAAAATCTAAAATTTCTTTTTCTTCACCAATATATTTTGCAAATGCGTTTATGAATGCTTCGCTTATGCCGCCAGTAACACCAAAGATTGTTCCTTCTTTTGATGCTGGATTAATCATTTCATATTCTGCTACTTGAGAAAAATCAATATTTTTCTTTCTTGACCATTCTGCTAATTCTGTTGTTGTAACAACATAGTCAACATATTTTAATTTAACAATGGTATTTCCTTTTTTGTGTTCAAATGTATTTAAAGTCTCAAATTTCTTTAAAGTGCAGGGCATTATTCCTACTACAACAATATCATCAGGATATTTGTTTTGTTGATATGCTAGGTAATTCTTTGCTATGCTTCCAACAATTTGATTTGGTGAACCGATGCTAGAAACATGGGGCATTAGGTCTAGGTGCATTCTTTTGGCATACATTTTCCAGCCTATGCAGCAAGAGTTAAACATTGGGAAATAGCTTAGGTCTTTTGAGTCTAATAATTCTTTTAAAATATGTACTTCTTCATATACTGCGATGTCTGCACCTAAAGGGGTATCAATAACTATATCAAAACCCAAAGTTTTCAATAAACCAACACATTTTTTGGTTAAATCCTCACCTACATTATAGCCAAACTCTTCTCCTAGTGTTATTCGTACAGCAGGAGCCAATTGAGCAACCAATACTTTACCTTTCTTCTTTTCTGCTTCAATGGCATTAATTAGGTCATCTAGCTTATTCATGTAAATTTCTTCTGCCATGATTATAATATACATATCTTTTATAAATATTTATTGTATCTATATATTGTGATTTTATGAAATTGTTAAATTGGATTTTGCCTTTAATACTAGTTTTGTTAATTTTGATAGTAAGTATATTTTTTCCATTTTCTAGTGAATCAATACTATTAACTACAATAATTGGTGTTGTTACTTTCCTTTTTGGAATATTTATAAGTTTTTCAATTTCGGATAGATATAATAGATTGAATAGAATCTATGAACTAGATTCTGTTGAAAGATCTAAATTGATTTTGATGTATAGAGTTTCAAGTATTTTTGGTGAAAAAACACAATTAGAATTACAAGCAAAGATAGATAAATATTTAACTAGAAATTTAGATTATAAAATCTTTGATTATTATAAAACAGAAAAAGAATTTGATGAAATTATTGATTATATTAAATCTTTTGAATTAACAACAAATAAACAACAATCCGTTTACGAATCTATTTTAGGTATGTTAAGTGATATTAGTAATGCAAGAGTAGAATGTATTAGTTTAATTGGTGAAAAATTATCAAAGATAGAATGGTTAGTATTTTTATTATTTTCAAGTATAATTGCAGTTTGTTTAATATTAATTAACACAGGTGTGTTTGTTTCTATTTTTATAATATCAATACTATTGTTATCATTGGTGTTATTGTTGGGATTATTATATAGCTTAGATAATTTATCTTGGAAAGAAGAGGAAAGAACATTTGAGCCCTATTCAAAAACATTTGAAGCTATGAATTTATTACGATATTATCCCAAAGATGTAATTGATAATAATTTAGTTTATCCTCCAGAAGATAAAGATTATAGAGTTGCAATTTTTCCAAATCCTTATCCTGATTTTTCAAATATGAAAATCGAAATAGTAAAAGCAAAAGTGAAATTATGAAAGCATTATTTATTATTGCATTTCGTGATTTCCAAGATTGGGAATTTTTAAAAACAAAAGAGATACTTGAGCAAAACAAAATAGAGTGTGATGTTGCAAGCACACAAATAGGATTGGCTCAAGGTGCTTTTGGTGCTAATTTTAAAGTAACTAAAATATTAGAACATATTATAACAAAAGATTATGATGCAGTTATTTTTGTGGGTGGTGCAGGAACCCCAAGTGTAAGAATTAAAAGAGATTCAATAAGAATTGCAGAAGAATCTTTTAAACTAGGAAAAGTAACCTGTGCTATTTGTTGGGCGCCTACTATTTTAGGAAAAGCGGGAATATTAAAAAATAAAAAAGCTACTGTTTGGTTAGGCTATGATGAAGAATATGGGATGAATACAGATAAAATATTAGAACAATATGGTGCTAATTTTGTTGATAAAGAAGTAGTTGTTGATGGGTTAATAATAACCGCAACTGGTCCTCCTGTTGCAGAGAAATTTGCAAAAGAAATAGTAAAAGCATTAAATAAAAAATAAAAAATTTAAAAAACAAAATAAGCTAATCCAAATAATATTGCAAAAATAAAAGTCAAAACAAACTCTTTAATTATCCAAGATTTTTTGGTTTTGAAAAACAAATTTACAACTTTCATATTAAATGGTCGAAATGGTAAAGTAATATTTGTTAAAAAATCTAAGGTCCAATGTAATACCAAACATAGAATTGCAATTAATGCGATTATAGGTTTTACAACATCAATTAAATAAAATACATATATTAATATGCATAAAATAAAGATTCCAATTGGTTCTTGAATTATTGATCTTACCAACATTGTTTCTTTTAATGTGTGAGGCCCAAGATTTTCAATAACTCTATCTTTCTTTTTTTCTCTATATTCTGAAATGTATCCTAATATGTGATCTAAATCAACAATTACTGAAAATATTATTATTGGAATTAAAAATAGTTTTGCATTGGGTAATATTAAACTTAATATTGCAAAATTTAGAAATATGTGCGCAAAACCATTCATATTTTCACTTTAGTTTCTTTATAATTTCATCAATATTTAATTCTTCTGTTGTTCCAGTTAACATATTTTTTAATCCGTATTTTTTAGATTCAATTTCTTTCTTTCCAACAACTATTACATAGGCAATTTGTTCTTTATTTGCATAGTCTAATGCTTTACTTAATTTATCATCATAGGCAATGTTTGCAGAAATTTTATTTTGTCTTAATTTAGAAACTAATTCCAAACAAGCATCAATTTTATCTAAAGGTATAATTAATATTTTTGGTGTTTTATCAAAATCATTTAATTTTATTTTATCTTCGGTTATTGCAGTATAAATAACATCTAAACCAAATGTCATTCCAGTTGCAGGATATTCTCTTTCACTTTGTAAAAAGTTTTGAATCATTTTATCCCAACGACCTCCTGCGGCAACACTTGATTTTATTTTACTTGTTTTCAAATATACTTCCCACATGGGCCCAGTATAATAACCCAATCCTCTTGATAATGTAGGAATAAAATAAAAATCTTTCTTTATTCCTTGAATATCAATGTAGTTAAATATACTTTTCATTTCTTCATAGCCTTCATTAAATAATTCATTTTCACATTTACTTTTTAATAATTCTAATTTTTGTGTATTATTATTAACACTATTTGCGCCATTTAATAAATCAAATAAAATATCAATTGAATTTTCAGAAATATTTTTTTCCCTTAATTCTTTTTCAACTTCTTTTTGGCTAGTTTTTTCTAATTTATCTAAGGCCAAAGCAACATTAATAAAATCCTTCTCATTTATTTTACTTGCTTCAAAAATACCAAATAAAATTTTTCTATTATTCATTTGAATAAAAACATTTAATCCTAGTTCATTGAATATATCAAAGGTCATTGCAATAAATTCAGCATCCTGTGCTAGATTCTTAATTCCAGCAACATCAACATCACATTGAGTAAATTCTCTTAGTCTTCCTGTTTTGACTGGTCCATCTCTAAATACTTTTCCAATTTCATATCTTTTTAAAGGTAATCTCATAGTTGGATTTAGTGCTATTAATTTACCCATTTTGAAAGTCAATTCATAACGCAAGCAAAGTTTTCTTTCGCCTTGATCAGTTAACTGATAGGTTTCTTTTAATATTTCTTCTCCACCAGCATATTTACTTGCGGCAATTTCAAAAGCTTCCAATATGCTTGTTTCTATTGGTCTAAAACCATATTTTTTAAAATTCTTTTTTAAAATATCTGTAATGTATTCACGTACTTCCTGTTCTTCAGGCAAATACTCTTTAATTCCTTTTAATGATTCAAATTCCATCTAGATCACACTAAACAATATAATTTATACTGATTATATTATGCTCTTCCCACTATTTAAATATAACATTAAAT
>CAIWXP010000176.1 GCA_903916665.1 Candidatus Iainarchaeum sp.
AACGGAATGGCAACATTTATTCCTGTCTATGAAGGAACCTATAAATTAGCTGTTCCCTATGAAGGTAAGAATCTTTCCGGTGAATTTGATGTTATTGCTGGATATACTAGTAATAATAGTGATTTTGTTGAAATAGTAAGTAGTGATAAAACAGCTGGAATGAGCACAGCAACAAAAACAACATTGATTGTTGGTGCAGTAATAATTGGATTAATAGGATTTGCAATTTTATTATATTTTTTGATAGTTAGGCCAAAGAATCCTTTGCAATACGAATTTAAGCCAATTAATTAATTCCAATCCAATTGGTCATTTAATTTTATCCTTTTGTCATAGTCCTTTGGTAATTCAATTAGGTAGTTACAATTTTTCTTAGGAATATACAACGGACAATAGGGTTTCAATACTTTTTTGTCAACCACTATCTTTTCATTGTTTAAAAAAACAGCACAGATGGGAAAATGAACAAAAAACATATGAATTGAGTTTAAAAACCTAGAATTTTGACCAAAATAAAACACTAGGCCATAGTTGAAGTTCTTGGGCTTTTCAAACATTAGCCCCCTAGTTTGTTCCTTTAAACTACGAGCATGCCTGATTTCTATAGAATATTTCTTTTTGCTTTCTCCACAACCTACGATTAACATAGAGAAATAAAAAACAGAATGTTTATAAATGTACTCTACATTATTTATGAGTTTATATTTATATATAAATAAAAGCGAAATTAATCCTTTGAGTAAAAGGTTTATATATTTAATGCATCTATATATAGATAATTAGGGTAGTGGGGCATCATTATGGGTTTGTCAGATTTATATTACAAACTAGAGGAAAAATATTATACTAGCTTAGACTGGTTTGATTCAAAAGGCATACATGTTTTTTATAAAATTGATGAGTGGCTACAAAGCAAAAATATACCCTCATTTCCTGTTGTAACTATTTTTAATATATTACTTTTAGCAGTAATTGTATTATTGATATTGTATTTCACAGGAGTATTTGGTACTAATTATGTTAATGTTACAATGCAATTTGTTGATGTTACAAATAATGCCTCTGTATCAGCATTGCCAGTTTCATTAAGTTTTGATAATGGTTCACAGGTTGGAACAACCAATGATACTGGAACATTGGAAGTGTCTTTGCCCAAGGATGCTTTGGTTCAAGTAACAATAGAATCAGATAAATATATGTTAGATAAAACTAGTTTTTCAGCAACTGATGGTGTACCAATTAAATTTGAATTAAGTGATAAAAGTAATTTGTTAGGAAATAAATTATTAAAATTATTTTCTGATTTAGATAATAAAGTATTGTTTTCAGGAAGTGTTGATGTTGATTTGACATGTAGTGGAGATGCTAATTATATAAAAAAGAAAACTGTTGTTGATGGTACATTGGATTTGTCAGATTTACCAGATGATTGTGGTAATTTAACAGTTACTTCCTATGATCCTGAAATTTCAAAAACAATTGCAGTTACAAAAGATAGTTTAGAATTAGCAATTGATGCAAAACAAGTAACTGGAACATTAAGAGTAATAGTTCAAGATGATTCTAATAATGTATTACAAAATATGGCAGTAAGTGTTTATTCTCAAGATTCTGTTTTGAAAGGTTCTCAAACAACAGCAGAAACTGGATTAACCGAATTTAAATTAAATTTAGGAAACTATTATGTTAGCGTTTCTGATTCAGGTTCTGGAGAATATTCTTTTATTTCAACAAAAGATTTAAATGATTCTAGTTGTAATGATCAAATAACTGAAGCAACTCCAATTGTTTGTACTGTAACAATGCAAAAATTAAATATTGGAAAAATAAATTTAAAAATATTAGATATTTCTGGTAAACCAGTTAGCACTGCAATAGTAGAAGTGTATAAAGGAGATTTAGAATTATTTAATGATACTTTACAACAGGATTCAAATGGATTATTTGTAAGAGGCGTTGCAGAACAAGGTCCCTACAGAATAGTTGTTGATGCTCCTCAATATATGATTTATGATAACCCAAGTGTAATGATTTCTGATACCCCACAATCAATTACATTGGAACCAGTAAAAAGTTCACCAGTACTAAGTGTTTATGTTACTGCAAATGATGATGTTGTTGCAAACGCAACTGTTCAATTATTTAAAGAAGGTAATTTATTATTAACAAAAACAACTGGTGCAGATGGTATTGCTTTTTTTGATAGATTAGAAACTGGAAAAGTATATAATGTTAAAGTTGTAAAAGGTGAATATTCAACAACATCTAATACAATTTCTTTAGATGCAAGACAACAAAATAAATTAGAAGTTAAAATGGTTATTGGAAAAGGAAATGTTGATGTTGTAGTTTTAAATAAAAATGAAGAACCAGTTTTAGCAAGTGTTGAATTATTTAATGTCTATGATGATAAATCTTTGGGAACTGCAAATCAAACAGATTCAACAGGTACAGCACATTTTTATGGTATAGGTGCCGATAAAACTGTTTATGCAAAAATTATAACAGATGCAGGAACAAGTTATAGTTTATCAAGTGATGTAATTGCAAGTCAAACTATAACATTGAATGCATATAGTATTGATGATTCAACAACATTAAATATGGAATTAGTTGGAGTTTACAATGGTGATGGTTCACAAATAAGTACATTACCCTATAATGTTGTTCCTAGTGGAGAATATTATGCAATGTTTTTATTGCAAGTACCAAAAGGAAAATCATTTAACTCAGGAAATATATTTTTTGTTGGAGATGGAAAAACTCAAGCAGAATCAAGTATATTAATTAAAAGCACAGAAGTTTTGAATGGTCAAGAAACAAAAGGATTAACCTATACTGCTCCTTTGGGATATGCAGAAGATATGTTAAATAAAACTTCAGATAATGGTCTATGGAGTTCAGTAAATTTATCAAAAATAAATTCTGGATCAAGCTTAGTTAAAGTTGATTTTATTGTAAGTGGCGAACCTAAAAATGATTTATTTAAATTAGGATATAGAGCTAGTTTGAAAAGTGGAAGTTCAATAGTTAGAACACCAGTAGATAATATTTTGGGACAAAATGAAAGTGTTTCAGAAAAATTAGGATTCTATGCAGAAACAAGTGGATTATCATTTAAATCTGGAGATGCTATTTGTTCAGATATTGCCTGTGTTGAATTAACTGCTTTAGATTCAACTGGCTATACAACAAAATTAGGTCAAGATGCAGTATTATATTCTCAATTTAATACTGATACTGTTTTAAAATTCAAAATAGTTTCAGCAACAAAAACAGCATTAACAAATTTAAAATTAAATATTGAATCAAAGAATTTAGGATTAAATATTTCTAATGTTAGTGTTAATGGAAAAGAATTAACAGGAAAAGGAAAATATACTTTAAATGTAGATAGTTTTAGTTCTGCTAATGGTATTTTAGGTAACATTGGTTTTACAACTGAAAAAGAAGGAGATACATTATTAACAATAACTTTATCTTCTGACAAAGAAGTTTTATTTTCAAAAGAAATAAAAGTTAGTGTAAATAGTCCAAATAATTTAATTGTAGAATATTTGCCCACTACTATTATACCCTATGTTTTGAATTTAGGTGCAGTAGTTGTTAGTGATGCAAATGAAAAAATGCCAATTAGCGATATTTTAGTAAATGTTTATTTGAATGATAATTTAGTAACTTCTGGAAAAACAGATGGTGACGGAACATTACCTGTTCAATTGGATAAACCAAATGCTGGTGATGTATTAAAAATTGTTGCTACTGGTCCAGGATATAATAGTGTAACAACAACAACAAAAATAACCGAAAATATTTTAGTACCAAACAAACCAGAAATAGTAATTAATGTTGATAAAACAGAAAAAGAATTAGTAACAACAGATATTTCTTTAGCAACACATTTATTATCTAAATTGAAAATTAAAAAAGTAAGTTTTTCAACAAATAATTTTTCTGAATTTATAGATGTAAAAACAAGTATTTTACAAAACACAGAAATTGATAGAAATATAGATGTCAATATTAGTGCACAATTAACTGATTTAGGAAAATCATTATTGGAACCAAAATCATTTAACACAAATTTAGAATTGGTTGTTAGATCCGATGAATTAGATAGACAATGGACTGTTGAAATTCCAATACAAATTTATATTAGAATGTTTGATTCCATTGATACATTAAATTGTTTACAATTATTAGGTGATCAAAATGGAACATCTAGTTTTAAAATTGTAAATAATTGTATGTATCAAAATTCACCAATACAATTATACAATCCAACAATATTTGTTGAATGGGATGGAACTCCTTTAGGTGATTATTCTTATAATAATGATAAAATAACTGAAGATGGATTATTATTAAATAAAGAATTAAAACCTAAAACAACAACATTTTCTTTGGCCTTTACAAATAGTACAAGTATTGCTTCTGGTCAATCAAAAGTAAATATGACTTTGAAAGCCTATTTCCCAACAGAAACTGGTTTGCAAGAATTAACTGCAAGCAAAGAGGGAGTAGTAACAGTAAGCGATTTGAAAAAATGTTTATTTATTATTGATCCAAATGGTAATCCATTAAACGCAGACACTGTTTTAATGAATCCAATAACTTTAGGAGTAGCTCAACAAACTTTGGGTGGTGGATTATTAGGTGGATTATATGGTGCACAATTAACTGCTTCAAATGGTTCTGCATTGGGATCTCAATATGGGGGCGGCGCAACCTATTATCAAGCAGGTGCAGGTGGCACAACCAATAACTTTGATGCTGTTTTACATACAACAAGTGCTCAAGATCCTAGTTTACTTTGGAGCGGATTACAATCACAGGCAACTGCAACTCCGGGCTATGGCACAACAGCAAGTAGTAGTACTACATCAACAGCAAATAATGGCTTTGATTCTTTAATTAGAACAGATTCATATAATTATAATATAGAAGATAATAGTAATACAATATTATTTGATGTTTATCCTTATACTCAAACTCCTGCTATGGTAGGTGGATTAAGTACAGGTTTAACTCAACAACAATTAATGCAACAACAATTAATGTATGGTGGCCAACAAAGTCTTTATGGTGCTGGACAATATGGTGCACAACAAGCAGGTATGCTTTTACCATCAATAAACCAAATCACATTTTGGAATAAATGTAATGAACCTGTTGATATAGAAATAAGATCAGTACCTCAATTATTTGTAAGTCCAAATACAATTTCAATTCCAGGAAATAATGCAAAGAGCCAAGTAAATATTATGTCAACTTCTTTACCAGGTAATTATCAAGTAACTGTTTTGGCAGGAACTCAGGGTAATATTTTACCTTTGATGACCATACCAGTAAATGTAATTGACTACGCTTCAAATACTGCAACGGATGATTGTTTCAAATTATCTGATGAGCCAGTAATTAACATGAGCGATGTTTGGAAAAGAAATAAAATGATAAAAGTTTACAATTATTGTTATTCAAAAGGAGTAATTTTTGATGATGCAACTCCTATTGCATTGCATAACTTATATTCAAGACAACCGGTTGTTGCAAAAGCAAAGGTTGGAGATTTAAATGATTTACGTATTGAACAAAATACACCCTACGTTCAAGCAGTTGCATTGGGAGTACCAAATGTTCAAAGCAGTGCAACCTATGGTCAATACCAAGAATTAACTGTAATGTTAGAAAAAGATCCAACAATACAAAGATTAGCAACAGAAAATCTTTCAAGAAATAATTCTGCTGGTGATTGGGTAAGTACAATAAGTTCAGTAAGATCTTCATTGGCTGATATTTATAATAATGTTGAATTCCCTGCAATATTTGTAATCAATGCAAGAATTGGTTATGGTGCAGCAGGAATTAGAAAGAGTGTACAAAGATTAGTAACAGTAAGAGATATGTGGAATTTATTGGGTGCTGTTGATTTATATGAAAACCTAATTGGTGGAGATAAATCCTGTGTACCTAGTGATAAGTTAACTGATAAAGATAAAAATAATAAATTCACTAGTTGGACTCCAAATATTGAAGTAACTAATGGTGAAATCTACACTTTGAAATGTAGTGATTTTAAACAATCAGAAATTAGAGTACCTTCAAGTGATTCTTTTACATTATTGAAAAAACCTTGTTTTGGAAAAGGAGATAGTGTAAAATTCAAAGATGATAAAATAAAAGCAACTGATAAAATAAATGGAACAGATATTGAATTAGAAATAACACCTAATTTCGATTCTGGAAATATTTATTTTACAGTAAAACCAAAAACTAGTTTACCAAAAGGAACATCTGGCACTATTGAAGTACCTGTAAATTATACTGTTCAATCATATTATCATAGTGATGCAGGTTATGATGCATTAAATAGAAAATATACTTTGAAATTAAAATTAGATTTAGATTGTACAATTGATGGGTCAACAGCAACAACACCTGCAGATACTACAAAAGTATTATCAAAGGAAGATAGTTGGTGTGTTACAAACTTTGGTGATAATTGGTATTCATTAAACACCTATGGATTTGGTGACTATAACAATTTATCATTGGGAAATATGTTAGCCTATAATTATCCAACAAGTAAAGCAACAGCAAAAGATTGTACAAAATACTTTTGTGATGCAGAACAATTAAAATTATTTTTAGATGGTAAATTTTCTGGATTAGGTTTTACAATAGCAACTACTCCTGTTGTATTTAAAGATAAAAATTTAGTAACATTTGTTAGTCCTAGTACAAGAGGATTTGATCTATTACAATTAACTCCAAATGATGTATTAGATCCATTAAGTAAATTTTTCTTAGATAGAGATTTAAGAACATTTGTTGATACAAATTCTGGATTGGCAGAATTTAAAAAATTAGTTGCAAACATGCCAGACTTATATTTGAAAGTAATTAATTTTAAATGTAATTCTGATGCAAATAATAATGTTGCATTTGAAGATAGTAATAATTGTTATTACAATGCAAAAATGTTATCTGAACATGTTAAAGCAGAACAAATAATGAGATCAGATTTAAACAAACCCTATGAGATTGTATTCTTAGTAGATTCAAAAACAACTCCTGGATTGGTATTGTTTAATGGTTCATATTCTGGAAAGGGTACAATAAATAAAGTTTATTTGAAACCCGATGATTATAATAGAGTATTTAATACTGGTTTCTTAAGTTATAATGCAGAATTATTGCAAGCAACAAAAATAACAAAACCTGGTGCATATGTTGCAATAAGTTTAGAATTAGGTCCAAGCGGAAAGAAATTAATTTTATATCCTGGAAACTATTATTTAGGATCATCGGAAGATACAGTAAAAACATTGGATAAATTATTTTATAATTTACCAGTTGATCCTAGTGAAAGACCAAGCTATGCCGGACAATATGGTTTATGTATTTCTACTGGGCAATTAAAAGTAGATGATAAAACAATATCAAGTAATTCCTGTGGATCAACTGAATTTGCAAAAGCAAAGACAGAAATATCTACTGATAATTATTTGAGCATTGTTGGAACAAATGATTTGAAAAATTTAATAATTAAATATCCTAAATGTGATACTTCTGGTTGTGAAGTAACAATTAAAGATAATAAAAAAGTTACAGTTCCAAAAGAAGGATATTTATTAAATGCAATATTTGATAAATCTAATGAATATTGTTATAAAGAAGAATCGAATACAATTAATATTAAATATTCTGGTGTAAAGAATTAAAGTGGTGGATATAATGGGTATACAAGATATATATTACAAATTAGAAAATGGCTATTATAGTATTTTAGATAAAATAGATAAGGCCGGATTACATGTCTATGCAATTGTTGATCCAATTGATAAAGTAGTTCCAAGTTTTGCATTAATTCTTGGTTTATTTGGATTGATAATTTTAGCATTAATATTCTATTTTGCATTTATGTTTGGTTCAGTAGGCCCAAGTACACCCGTAACTTTTTATTTTGTAGATAAATCTGGAAATCCAGTAGCAGATGCAAATGTTGAAATGTTATTAAATAGTACACCCTATAGTTACACCACAACAAAATTGGGAACCATTGCATTCGATGCTTACCAAGGAGATGTTGTTGATTTAAATATTAGCGCAGGAACTGAAACTGAAAAGATAAATGAAGTTATTTCTGATAAAACAGAATATAAATATTCATTAAGTTTTTCTTTAGAGCAGGATACCATAAGATTTAGTGTAAATACAAATGATGGTTCGCCATTAAAAGAAATTAATATTGAATTTTTGTGTAGTAATACAACCATTGCAGCACCCAGTGCAATTTATAGTTCTACTGCAACTGATTATTCTGTTAGTGTTGATCCACAATGTGGTAATTTAACAGCAACAGTAAAATCTAATTATTATGCAGAAGTATCTGTAACTTCTTTAACAGATTTACAAGCAATAATTGTGCAACCATTAAACTATGGTGGAAATAATTCAATAGTATTAGTTGTTTTTGATAAGGATACCAATGATTCTATTAATGATTATTCTGCAACGGTAAGTCAAACAGGAATTGTGTTAGATAATCAAACTTCTATGAGTACTGATACAATAATGTTTTCTGGTTTATCAACAGGTTCATTTGTTGTTAGTGTAAGTAAAACAGGATATCTTCCTGCAAGTACTTCAGTAACATTACAAAGTGGTACATCAAGCGCAGTAGTTTATATGCAAAAAGATTATGCAAATATTGGTGGAAATTTATTGGTAACTGTTGTGGATGGTAGTTCAACAAGTTTGCCAAATTTATTTGGTGCAACAGTAAGTGTATACAAATTAGATGGTGATAAACAAAGTGTTATAATTAAAAGTGCAGCAACAACATCAGATAATAATGCAACAGTAACTATTCCTGTTGATGATATGAGTTTGAATTATTGGGTTCAAATTACAGATTCAGGATATATAACTCAAAATAAAAAATCAGTTAATCCAAGACAACCATTGGTGGTTGCATTAAATAAATTGGGGTCTCAAAGAAATGCAGTTATACAAGTATTAGATGCAGATAAAACACCAATAGGAAATGCAACAGTTGCTTTGTATGATGAAAAAGATAATGTTGTTGATCCAAATTTTGGAATAACTGATGCAAATGGTATTGCAGCAGATAAAAGTTTAGAAGAAGATGCAAAATATAAAGCCTATATTTACAAAGGACAATATAATGGTACAGGTGAATTATTTACCTATAACTCATCAACTTTACCTGCAAATGGTATTGATAGCACAGTAACATTAACATTGCCAAAATCAAGTTGGGAAATTACTTTGGTAGATAAATTTAATGCTCCTGTTCCAAATGCATTGGTAGAAATATATGATGCATACACAGGATTTCCAAATGCAGATCCAATTGAAGTAGGAACAAAATATGCGTCGCCTCAAGGTGTTTTTAGTGTATCAAATTTAAGTACAGATAAAAAATATTTTGCAGTAATTAAAGCACCAAGCTATGAAAATTATGTTAGTATTGCAAAATTTTTAGAACCAAATTCAAATGTTCAAGAAACTTTTGTTTTGGAAAAAGAAAGATTAAATAAAAAACCAGTAATAGAACAATTAGGTATTGAAGATACAGAAGGAAAACAGGTAATGAAATTAGGTCCTGGAAATTTATATAAAGTAAAATTTAAAATTACTTTGCCTGCTGGTGTAAAATATGATACTTTAACTGCAAATTTTTTAGTTGGTGCAGAAGATTCTTTTGTTGAAAAAGATGCAGGATATATTGATAGAGTTAATATTAGTGCGTCTGGAGTTTTAGCAAAAGGTAGAGCTTATTTGAATGGTGATTTCCAAAAAAGTATTAGTGAATCACAGACAGGAAAAGAAACAAGAGCTTTCGAAAATGATATTGTTGAAGGTACTCCATTCCAAGATGAAACTAAATGGGTTCAATTGACTTGGAATTTAAATAAATTTAATATCGAAAGTGGACAAATGTTTGTTGATTTATATTTACAAGTTAGACCAGGAACATTGGAAGGAACAACAATTCCTGTAGAATATAATATAGTTACATCTGGTGTTGATAGCCAAGGTGATGATCAAACTTATTTAGATCCTCTTGATAGTGCAACCTATGATAAAGAACACAATAGTTTGTTTAATAATAAAAAACCATTAATATTAAATGTTGGTGATGGTCAACAAATTTGTGATGATAAATTTTGTTTTGAAATGACAATATTTGATACTAATGATGAATTAAAAACAAGTGTTTCTGGAGATACTCCCTATATTGCAACATTGGGAAAGAATTATAATATGAAATTTAATTTAATGAATAATAATATTGTTCCATTAACACACTATAGAATTGTTATTGAAAACCCACAACAAAATATTAATATGAAATCTGGAGTAATATATTCTGCAGATAATAATGCAGAAACAATGCCTCAACCAAGCAACTTTGATGACTATTTTAAATATACTTTTAGAGCAGAATCAGAAAATGATGTTTTGTCTCAAAACAGTGTAATTAAAGGGGATATTAATTTTGTTCCTATTGTTGAAGGTTCGGGTTCAATTAAATTAACAGTAATAGAAGATATGACAATAATTTACACAAAAGAATTATATGTTAGTGTTAATGCAAATAAAGAATTAAGAGTGGTTATAGAACCAGAAGTTATACCATCTTACGTAAATTTAACTGATATAAATTTTACAGTTTATGATGGAAATAGCAGTGCATTTATAGATGGTGCAACGGTTAGAGTTGTTGATGTCTATAAAAATGTTTTAGCTGAAAGCGATACCAATGAATTGGGTGTTGCAAAATTAACTTTAAAATCTCAATTACCAAATATTGATTTGAAATTAAAAGTATATAAAGAAGGATTTAAAGCCTATGAAAAAATATTAAAAACAAATGATAAATTTGTTACAATAAATCCAGAAGAATTAAAAATATCAGCAAATATTGCAGATAAATTAGGTACTGCAAAATTAACATTAACAAATACAAGTGAATTACCAGTTAAAATTACTGAATTAAGTTTAGAAGGTAATTTTGATGAGTATGTTAATTTAAGAGAAGCAAATAATTATTTATCAAATAGTAGTTTGAATAAAACAATTGATAAGAATCATTCAATTATTGTGCCGGTAAATGTTAATTTAACAACCATTGCAGAAAGTTTACAAACCAATAGAGAATATTCTGCAGATTTAATTGTTAAAATAAGACCAGATAGTAATACAATATCAAGTACAAAAGATTGGGAATATAAAATTCCTGTTACATTGAGTATTACTTTAGGTAAAGGATTAGATAATTTAGATTGTTTAGGTGTGGATGTTCAAAAATCTGCTTTGGTATCAACTGGTGGAAAGAATGATGAAGACACAGTAAACATTGTTAATGGATGTACAGTAGATTCACAGCCAGTAAATTTAACAAATTTAGAAGCTAAAGTAACTTGGAAAGGAAACGCTTTGGGTAGTTTAACATTTAATAGAAATGAACAAAGTGCAAGATTACAAAATGCATACTATGTTACATTAAATAATAAAATGACAACCCACGAGGAAGATAATTACATTGTTGATTTAGCACCAACAAATGGAAGAATCGCAGGTGTAGGTACAGTTGAAGTTTCTGTTAGAGCCGGTTATTTTGCAGACTCAGGTGTTCAATTTGTTGAAAAGAAAATTACCTATTCTGTGGATGTAATTAATATGGGAGCTTGTATAAGCTATGTTTTTCCAGATAATGAAGTTGATTTGATGACAGTTCCAAGAAATGCAAAAGGAACTTTTACAGTAAAGAACGAATGTGATACGGATATTGCATTGAAATTAGATGTATTGCCAGATCAATTTATTGATATAAGACCATTGGAATTAACAGTTCCTGCAAAGGGAGAAAAAGCAGTAATAATTGATCCAAAGAATTCTCCTGTTGGAATATATTTATTAGAAGTTAGAGGACAGGTTCCTAAACAACACTTTGAAGGAATTAAAGTTGGAAATGAAGCATTAAGAGTTTTCATTGCTCCTTTGGCCGATGATTGTTTAGTATTGGATAACTATGAATTTAATTTAATGGACACAAATGGGGGCGACGCAGAGCGTTATACTTATTTGATTAATAGATGTTATTTCAAAGATATTAAAGCAGTTTACAAATTAGATTTATTAAGAAATGATGGTTGTAAAATGGAAAACTTTAACGGTTGGCTAACTAGCCTAGCTGGTTCAATGGTTGCGGGTGTAACCATTGGTTCAGCAATTGGTAGTGCAGTTGGTGGCGGTTGTGGTGCCTTAAACAATAGTGAAAGCTATGTTTCTGTTGATAAGAAAAAATGTATGGATGCGGCAGATCAAAACAAAGCAGATGCAAAAGCTGCTGCTGATAAAGCCGCTGCCGCAGCTGCCGCAGCAAAACCAGCAGCAACTGCAGCTTCTGCTGCTGTTCCAGCTATAACTGTTACATAGGTATTTTATTTTTTACGGTGATTTTTTATGATTAATTATAGAGAAGGGAAAAATATGAGAAATAAAATATTAGGATTTATGTTTTTATTATTCTGCATGACTTTGTTTTTTAGTCAAATATATGCAGAAGCAGCAGCATCAGGTATTGGGGGAATGCTTTCAGGTGTCGGAGGACAAACTCTAATGACTGGTGGATTAATGGCCGCTGGTTATTTAGGTGGGCAATACTTAACTAAAGCATTAGGTGGAGATAATGAAATGGCAAAAGCTAGTGGAGGTATGGCCTCAGGATTAGCAACATTAGGTGGTGCTTTAGGTGGAATTTTAGGTGGAACTGGTTGGGGTGCAATTGCAGGTATTATTGGTTCGGCTGTTGGAAGTACAGTTGGTGCAATTATGTTCGCAGCATCAAAGGATCCCTTAACAACAGTGGACCGAGGAGTTTTAACAAGAATTATTTCTTTGGATGCAAATAATGCAAGAGTATTTTCTGCAAATTATAAAGTTGCAGGTAGCGACACAGAATCAGATTATTATGGCGCAGAATACAAAGCAGATAAAAACTTTATTAAAAAAGATAAAGATACTTACTTTGAATATACTCCTGTAAAAATAACAACTAAAAGACAATTAAATGGCTCAGGATCAATACCAAAGGAAGTTGACACAGCAGTGTTAGTTTTTGATACAAGAGGATTACCAGATTATTTGTATAAAAGTACAGGAAATCCCGGTGCATTAAATCCTTTAGCAGCAGGTACTCAAACACCAGTAAATGGTGCAGCAACTTCAGTATATTCTGGATCAACAACAGATCCATTTGCAGGTGCATTAGAATTGAGTGATGATTCAAGACAGGAAATGGGTTGGTGTAAAGCCAATGATCAAAGTGAATTAGAAGCAGTGGATAAAATTGTATCAAAGAATTGGGTACAAAAATTAGCTGAAGATGAAAAACAATCAAACCAAGAATCATTTGTTTTATTATTGAAATATTTAAAGCCTCAAGAAGAAGCTATTCAAATACCTTCATATAATTGTTTAGGTCCTAATGGATTATTAGGTGTAACTGGCGCAGATAATGCTCCAAAAGTATTATATGATTGGTCATGGAATACTGTAGGTGGAGTAAATACTGATTTTTGTAGTTCGGGAAATTATTATTGTGATTCAACACAATTTATGATATTCCTATTAAAAAGATTAGAAAAATATAATACTTTAGCAGCAAGTATTGATGGAAATGTATCAAGCACTGCTGATTTAAATGGAAATAGCACAGGTTACCAAAAACAAATATATGATAATTTAAATTTTAAAACATATATGATGTTAGATGGTTTTACTCAAGACTTTTTGAAAGATTTTAAAGACTATGCAGTTAATACAAGTTATTTGGGATTTCCTTCTGATGAACAGGAAAAGTTTTCAGCAATGTTACCAGATAAAGTATCATTTAGACCTTTAAGTGGAGAAACAGTAAATCCCGAAGGTTATAGATTACCTCAAGCTGGTGCATACAATGTTGTAATAGAAGTAACCTATAAAGATGGTACAACAAACTATGAATTATTTAATAATAATAAAATATCAGATAACGTAAGTAATATCTATGTTTATTTTGAACCAGTTTCACAGGAAGTAAATCCAATTTATAATATGCCTTTGGATGCAACTGTGGGTGTGGATAAACAAGTTATAGATAGAATTGGCTATGGTGTAGATTATTCAGGAGATTCTATTTGGTTTAAAATGGACCCAAATAATAGTATGTTATTAGATCCTACTATGAGATCTAATTCAACACCAATAGTTCATTTAGACATGGTAACAAAAGCAGATACTCAAAGTCTAAATGGTTTTATGAAAGGCACAGTATTGCAAATAATTCCTAAATCAGGAGCAAATGGTGTTGCCTATGCAGTAACAAAATATAAATCATTGCCAACCTATGTTGATTTAACAATTAATAAAAAAACAGAGGGCGGAGCCTATGCTTATTATTCAATAGACTTTGGAGATAGCGGTGCACCACAGAATGCAGGTAATTCTTTTATATTGTGGAATTTAATATGTACAAAAGACAATCCAGGTTGTGAAAGTTTTAATGGTGCAAAAGAAACTGATGATATGTATTTATCAGATAAATTGGGAGTAAATGCCAAGGTTGCACCAACTGGGCAAGTACAAGGTTTTGTCTACGGATTAGAATGGGATAAAGATTCTATAATAAGAGATGGAAAACATAATTCTGTAAATTACAGAGGTATGGTATATATGCCCGATGATTTAGGCTCAGTAAATTTTAATGTGGTTATTGCAAGTGATAGTTCAGTTCCTGCAGTAGGTTCAACTCAAATATTAACTTCTAAAGTTGATGGAAAATTAGAAGATATAGCTGGTATATTTGATAGAATGAAAAACAATGAAATTTGTATGAGCAAAGATGGTTCAGGTATAAGATTCTGGTGGAACCCTGCAAAGGTAATGGGTTTAGCAGAAGCACCTACAAATTAATAATTAAATGATAATCTAGGTTAAATACCTAGATCTTTTTTTTCTTTTTTTAAATTTTTATAGTATAATTTATATATTGTTTGGTGACTAATTATTATTAGTTGATAACTTTTAGTGATGAATATGTTAGAAAAAAGAAAAACCATGCCTACATTGAATACTGTTATTATGGTTGAAAATACCATAAAGAACAGCCCCTGTAGTGTGATAAAAATATCTGAAATTAAAAGAGCTTTACCTAAACAAATTAATCATAATACTTTAAAAGTTATTTTAGAGTATTTAGAGAAAAGTAATAAGATTGCATTTACTTCAAAAGGAATTACCTGGATTCATAATGATAATCCCCATTTAAGGGTTGTTATAAATAAAGGTTTAGAAATATGAAAGAAGTTAGAGTTATTCTATCTCCTGATGCAGAAGAGGTATATAAGTATTTAATAAAAGAATCAAAGAATTCTAAGATAGAGAAAACTATTTTTACTGCTTTAATAAAGAAAGTTGAATTAATAAAGTCAAACATTCATTATGGAAATCCTATTGAAAAGAATTTGATTCCAAAAGAATATGTTGAAAAATATCAAATAAAGAATTTATTTAGAGTTGAATTACCAAATTTTTGGAGATTGTTATATTCTTTAGTTGATGGTGAAACAAATGTAGAAATAATTGCATTTGTTTTAGATATTGTTGATCATGATAAATATAATAAACGATTTGGTTATAAAAAGAAATAATATATTTATCCTTTGAAATCAATTCCTAAATCTAATTTTATTTTCTCTTTTCCTTTTTTTGTATACCAATCTTTGTTCATATTATAAATATCATTTTTAATTTCTTTTAATTGTTCTGCACTTAATTTAGTTAATGAACATTTATATAGTTTTATTTTCTTTGGTAAAT
>CAIWXP010000177.1 GCA_903916665.1 Candidatus Iainarchaeum sp.
AAGTAAAAAATAAAAAGATAATCAAGAGATTTAGTGTAGAATATTTCTTTCCTAGAATTGAAATGTTTTACAAAAAGTTACAAATCTTTGCAAAGGCAAAGATATTGAAACTTACTCTTGATATAATTTAACTGTTTCTGCTTTTATTGTAATAGGCATCTTAATTGTTGCATCTAAAATTTCAACAGTTATTTCTTCTTTTGTAGGATTAACTCTCAATATACGAGCTTTTTCTCCTTTCAAGTAACCGCTTTTTATTTCAACAACTGCATCTTGTTTTAGTTTTTCCATTATGCCTTCTACATGTAATAAAGAATCTAATTCTTTTTCAGAAACGTTTCCAACAGTTAAAGAGTTTTTTCTAATATAAGGAATATCAGCTATTGCTCTTTTCAAAGTGTTATCATTATTTGCTTCCACAATCAAATAGTTCTTAATGTTAGGCAATAAAATAATTGAATATATGGGCATTTCCTTTGCCTTTGTTTTTAATATTGCTGAAACTAATTCCATTTGACCTGGACTAATTTTTAAAGTAAAAATCATTATAAATCCCTCATAGCGGCGAATAAAGCATGTACATTATTAATGATAGAAAAAATCCTATTAAACCAATAATTGCAATACCTAAACCTACAACTTTAGACAAATTCCAGAATTCTTTCCAACCAGGTTTTCTAGCAACTAAAAAAATTCTTTTTGTATTTTCTATAAATGCCATATATTCACCATTCTCCAATCTTAACCAGTATATTTTATATCCCAATCATCATCAAATTCAGATTTTTTCTGAACTTTTGGTGCTCTGTCAGGATCTAAATATTGGAAGAATCCTCCAACAATAACTACCATTGCTTTGATCTGTGTTTTTGGTATTTGTGGATCAATCATAGCACCAAATATAATGTGTGATTCAGGATCAATCTTACTTGCAACTGCTTCAACAACTGTTTGTGCTTCTTTAATAGTCATGTCAGAACCACCTACAACGTTAATCAAAGCTTTATTTGCAGTAGATATATTTACATCTAATAAAGGACTTGATAAAGCATCTTCTGCTGCTTGTAATGCTCTTGTTTCTGGAGTTGCACCGGGATCAGATTCACCTAATCCAATCATTGCTGCGCCTCCGCTCTTTAAGATAGTTCTTAAATCTGCGAAATCCAAGTTTATTAAACCTACTCTAATTATCATATCCGTTATACCTTTTACTGCATTAGCTAATACTTCATCAGCAACTTTGAATGCAGCATCCAATGGTAAATCAGGAGCAATTTCTAAAATCTTATCGTTTGGTATTACAATAACAGTATCAACACATTTTCTTAATTTTGCTAATCCTTCCAATGCATGATCCATTCTTGTTTTTCCTTCAACAGTGAATGGTAATGTTACTACTCCAACACTTAAAACATTTTGTTCTTTTGCAATTTCAGCAACAACAGGAATACTACCAGTTCCTGTTCCACCACCTAAACCACAGGTAACAAAAACTAAATCTGATTCTTTAACAACTTTATCTAAATCTGCCTTTGATTCTTTAGCTGCGCCTTCTCCAACACTAGGATCAGAACCTGCACCTAAACCTCTAGTTAATTTCTTTCCCAAAAGGATTCTCAAATCACAATCTAAATGAGCCAATGCCTGAGCATCAGTGTTCATTCCAATTAAAGTTACTCCAGCAATATCTAATTCTCTTAGTCTTGCAATGGTGTTTCCACCAGCTCCACCAGCACCAATAACAGATATTCTTGGTTTTGCATTTTCTAAAACTGCTAATAAATCTTTATCTGGTTCCATCTCTTTACGTTCTCCAGATTCATATCTTTTAACTGCAACTTTAAGTAGTGACTTCATTAACATCCCCTCTTGTACATAATTATAATGCTTAAAAATATAATAAAATTTGTAAACTGTTTATATAATATATCCAGTTAATATAAATACTTATACAAAAACATTTAAAAAGAATACTCTGTTTTTCTTAGATAAGGTGTGATTATGAGAGTTTCATTGATAGGGCCTGGAGATATTGATTATCATTATTTTCAATTATTAAACATAAAGAAGGAACAATTAGATAAAACAATTGGAAAGATTGCAAAGGTATTGCAAGAAACAAATAACGAAATAGTTTTATTGCCAGATAAAGGAATTTCATTTGAAATTGCAAAAAAGTATAAAGAAATGAAAGGTAAAAAAGTTATTGCAACTATCCCAAAAGAAGACAAAGATTTTGGTATTGCTCATTTACAATCTTATTTGGATTCGAGTATTTTTGATGAAACCATTGATACAAATAATTGGTATAAACAGGATGCAACAATTTGTTTGTATGGTGAAGTAATTTTAATGTTGGGCTATTCATTGGGAACCATGGAAGAATTAAGTTTAGGTTTTTATTTATATAAACTATTTCAAGGTCAAAGACCAGAATTGCAAATAATGAAAAAGAAAATAAGTCCAGATATTATTGCTGGTAATAACATTCCTTTTGCTGTTTTAATTTACAAACCTTTTGTAAAAAGTAAATTGAATTATGAAATTGAGCAATATATCAATAAGTCAGGTGGTAAATTAGTTTATATTAAGAATATAAAAGAGTTAAAAGAAAAATTAATTGAAT
>CAIWXP010000178.1 GCA_903916665.1 Candidatus Iainarchaeum sp.
ATTAATTTTAAACCTATTTAGGGATATTTATGGATTATAAAGCTATAGGATTGAGAGCTGGATTAGAATGCCATCAGCAATTAAACACAAAAAAATTATTCTGTGACTGTGAATCTGAACTTCAAGAAACCAAAGGAGATTTTCAAATAACACGAAAATTAAGACCCGTTGCTTCAGAAACAGGGGAATTTGATGCTGCAGCTCTACAAGAATTCAAGAAAGGCAAAGAATATGTCTATGATGGTTATAAAGATAAAATTTGTTTGGTTGAATTGGATGAAGAGCCCCCACATAGAATAAATGAAGATGCTCTAGGTGCAGCTTTAGAAATTGCATTAAAAATTAATGCAGAAATTTATGATATTGCCTTTGTTATGAGAAAAATAGTTATTGATGGTTCTAATACCTCTGGTTTTCAAAGAACTTCAATTATTGCACAAAATGGATTTATAGAATTGGAAAATAAAAAAGTAGGAATCCAAAGTATTTGTTTAGAAGAAGATGCCTGTCAAAACCTAGAATCAAATGCCAGTTATATACACTATGGCTTAGACAGATTAGGAATTCCTTTAATTGAATTTACAACTAAGGCAGAATTAAATACTCCTGAAGAAGTAGAAAAATGTGCCGATAGAATAGGAGAATTATTTAGAATTACTGGTAAAGCAAAAAGAGGTTTAGGTAGTATTAGACAGGATGTAAATGTCTCCATTGCAAAGGGTGCAAGAGTAGAAATTAAAGGTGTTCAGTACTTGAACTTGATTGCAAAGTACGTTGAGAATGAAGCTAATAGACAATCGGTTTTATTAGAAATAAAAGATTTTTTAAATAAAAATGAAATTAAAGAACAAATGAAATTCGAAATATTTGATGTTACCAAAGAATTAAACCAAAGCGAAAGCCTAAGAGTAAAAGATAGCCTTGCAAAAGGACAGGTTGCATTTGCAATTGCTTTACCTAAATTCAAAGGCATACTTGGAAAAGAAACCATGCCTGAAAAAAGAATTGGCTCAGAAATCTCAAGCTATGTAAAAGCAAAAACAAAGGCCCAAGGATTATTCCACATAGATGAATTACCAAAATATGGAATAACACAAAAAAATGTTGATGATGTTTGTAAAAAATTAAAATTAAACAAAGAAGATGGATTTATTATTATAGTTCAAGAAAAAAATGTTGCAGAACAAGCATTAAAAGTTGCCTATGATAGAGTAATGCAATTATTTGAAGGAGTACCTGAAGAAACAAGAAATCCTTTACCCGATGGCACAACAGAATACTCAAGACCATTACCAGGAGCTGCAAGAATGTACCCTGAAACTGATGTCCCTGTTATTGAAATTAATAAATCTACTTTACAAGAATTAAAAAAAGACCTACCAATTTGGTATGCAGAAAGAATTGCATTATACAAAAAGAATGGATTAAATGAACAGGTATCAACACAGGTTGCAAAATCTAATTACGCAAGAGCATTTACAAAATTAGTTGATAAATATAATCCATTATCTTTGGCAGAATTATTTGTTTTATTACCTGAGATATCTAAAGTAGAAAAATATTTGTGGATTTTAGATGCCGAAAAAAACGGCAAGATTAATAAAAAGGAATTTAAAACAATAATTGATGAATTACAAAATGGAAAAGACAAAGATGATATTTTAAATGCAATGAAAAAATCAGAATTAGATTCTGAAACTAAAAAAATAATTGATAAAATATTAAAAGAAAATAAAGATTTCATTATCAATCATAGCAACCCAGTAACTGCTATTATGGGAACAATAATGAAAGATATCTCATTGAAAGGTAAAAAATTAGATATGAAAAATTTATCGCAATATTTAGAAACAGAAATAAAAAAGATAAAATAAATATAATAGGTGATTGCTTGAAAGAAATAAAATATAATAAATTAACAGCAATACAAAAGAAATTATTAGATGCTGCTGATGACACAAAAGAAACTGCCTATAATCCATATTCTCATTTCTTTGTTGGTGCTGCAATATTATCTAATAAAGGTAAAATTATAACTGGTTCTAACTATGAGAATGCAGCCTATGGCCCAACAGTATGTGCAGAAAGATCTGCAATATTAGCCGCTAACGCTTTAGGAATAAGATGTTTTGAAAAAGTTGCAGTTATTGCACGAGGTCAAGACTTTGATTGTAAAGAAGTTACTGCACCCTGTGGTGTTTGTAGACAAACTATTTTTGAATGTTCTCAAATAGCTGAAAAAGATATTGAGATTATAATGTCAAATACCAAAAAAACAAAAATAATAATTGCCAAAATTAGTGAACTATTACCTTTGGCCTATGGACCAAAAGATTTAGGTATTAATGTTAAAAAATTTAAATAAAAAAATAATAAATCAATAGGAATTATAATGTTAAAATATCTTTTTCAAGAACCTTTAATTGAAGCATTGATAATAGCTAGACCAAATAGGTTTATTATGAATGTTCTTATTGATAAACAGGTAGAAAAATGTCATTGTCCTTGCACAGGTAGAATAGGAAATATTGTTTTTGAAAATATTCCTTGTTTACTTTCAAAAAGTAATAATAAAGAAAGAGCAACTAAATATACTGTTGAAGCTATTTCTTTAGATGATCCAAAAACAAAAACTGCAAATAAAAAATGGATAGGAATTAATCAAAGCAAATCAAACAATTACATTGAATACTTTTTCAAACAAAATGCTTTTGATAAAATAATAACAAATGGAAAAGAAATAAAACATGAACAAAAACTAGGAAATTCAAGAATTGATTTTCGTATTGGTAATAATTACATTGAAGTTAAGACTCCTCTAACTATGTTACCGGAAAGCAAATTCATCAAAACAAAAGAACATGGCGAGTTTAATTCATTTGATAGAATAATAAAACACTTTGAAGACTTGACTCACGACTTAAAAACAAATCAAAAAGCTATAATAATAATGTGTTATCAATATGATAGCCCTGCATTTATACCTCCTAAAAAAGATAAATCAAATTCTATAATTTTAAATGCAGCTAAACTCGCTCACAGTAAAGGTTTAGAAACCTGGCAAATAAACCTAATTATTGATAAAGAAGGAATAACATTAGGAAAGTATTTTAAATTAAATTTGTTCTAATATATATTATAAAATTTAAA
>CAIWXP010000179.1 GCA_903916665.1 Candidatus Iainarchaeum sp.
AATTAAAAGATAATAGAATTATAGAATTTATTGAAAAGCCAAAAAAAGAAAATGCACCAAGTAATTTTATTAATGCAGGTGCCTATATTTTAGAACCAAAAATAACAAAATACATATTTGAAGGAAAAAATTCATTAGAAAAAGATTGTTTTGAAAAAATAACTAAAAAAGAAAAACTGATTGGATTTAAACATCTAGGTCTATGGTTTCCAACGGATAATTTTGAAAAATATTTTATTGCACATAAAAAATTAGAAAAACATAAATTTTAATTAATGTGAAATTATGATAGTTGAAAAAATGAAAAAATTATTAAAAGAAAACTGGCTATTTTGTGTATTATTTATTTTATTGACAATATTCCTTTTTTATTTTACATTATCAGAGCCCTATCATTTAGATACCACTGGATATTTTAACTCATTAAGTACCTTTGGAAAAGACCTAAGTATAACCTGCGGGTATAGCACCAGATGCATGGTTAGTTATTATCTATTACCTTTTGTAGTATTTGGAAACTTTGGAGTAAAATTAGGTTTTGTGTTAGCAGCATTATTATTCTTTTTGTTTTCCTATTTATTTTTACAAAAATTATTTACAAAAAAAACTGCAATAGTTAGTACATTATTAACAATATTATTACCAGCGAGTATAATAACCATAACTCATCTAAAAGAAGATTTTATAGGAATTATGTTCTTTTCCTTGGCATTATTACTAATAACCTACATTAATAGAAAAGACATCTGGGGAATAATAGCAAATATTTTTTCTGCAATATATTTAGGATTTGCTTTACTTTCCAAAGAAATCTATTTGGTTTTTTTACCATTCTATGGATTATTATATCTATATTTCTTTTTTGAATTAGATGAAAAAGAAACCTTTAATTGGCCAGAATTAAAAGAATCATTTAAATTAAAAAAAACCATATTACTTATTCTAACCCCATTATTATTTTTAATAACTTTATTTTTAATAAAACCAGATTATTTATCAAGTATACTTTCATTAACCAATTCACCCTATTTAGGACAATTTGCAGGTTTCTTTTCACAATATTTTTCATCAGGATTTAGTCTTTGGATTTTAGGCACTGGTTTAATTCTTTTTATATTTGAACTATTTGGACTAATATCAATATTTTTAGAAAAATCAATCACAAAAAAAATATTATATGGTATTTTTATATTACAATCAATCATATTAGTTTTCTTTTTATGTAATAATACTGTTATGGCCTATAGAAACTTTTTTGTTTTAGGATTTTTATTATTGCCACTATCATTTACTAGTTTAGAATTATTATTTAAAAAAGCAACAAAGGAAATGGTTATATTTTGTTTTGTTATTTTCACAATAATTATTTCTATTTTACTTTTATCTCAAACCTATACCTATTTAGATTTCCATAAAAACTATAATTCAGAAAATGAATTCTTTTCTAACTTAAATACACAAAACAATACAATATATTTATGTATGGATGATTGTGGATTAGTTAGTTTTTATACCAAGAACCAAATAATAGAACACCCTGTTGATGCTAATTTAGAACAAGCAATTAAATTTGTAAATGATTTAAAAGAAAAACTAAAAACAAATGATGTTTATATTTTGCCAGATTTCTTTGGCTATGATTCTCAAGGAAACATTCAAAATCAAATAAAATCTAACTTCAATATTGTTGAATCAAAAAAAACATACTATGAAAATTATCATTCAATGGACTTTGGCTATAATTTAGAAGAATATAAAAACCAGATTAAACCCAATAACTGTTCAGTAAATTATAAACAAGGAGATAACTATCAATTAAACAAAGATACTCTAGTTACTCAATACATTTATAGTATAAATTGCAATGGCCAAACCCAAACAACCAATGTATTTGCTTACAATGACCTAGTACTAACTAAGCTAAATATTGTATCCATTTACAGGCTAACATCAAAATAGGCATTTAAATATTTAGGTTTTTATATAATATAGATAAAAGGTGATTTTTGTGAATTTTGATAAAATAACTAGTTTCTTAAAAAAACATTGGCTACACATTTTAATTTTAGTTTTGATATTTTTAGTAGCTTTAGGTTTTAGAACAATGATATTGAGATACGACCTATTGTTTGAATTTGATAGTTACTATCATGCAAGAATGAATAGCTATGTTATTGATACTGCCATGAAACCATTTGATGATTTTATAGGTTCCTATCATGCTATCAAAACAGGTATATTCACAGAATATAATAATTTCTGGGCCATAGGATATTTAGCCTATAAAATTGTTTATTTTGGTGCCGCCTATACTCAAGACAATTGGCTAGCTTTGGTAAGATATTTGCCCGCAATCTATGGTGCACTGACAGCGTTAGCAGCATATCTTCTATTTAGGTGGGCGTTTAATAGTAGGAAAATAGGGTACATTGCTGGTTTTGTTACTGGTGTTATGCCTGCTTTTGTATATAGAACAATGGGTGGATGGTATGAACCAACATCAATGGGATTTCTATGGATGATGCTTGGATTTGCATTTTTAATAAAAGCAATTGAAAAACCAGATTTCAAAATATCCAATTATATATATGCGGGAATTTCTGGATTAATGTTTGGAATAATGGCTTTTATTTGGAAAGCCTTTGCAATTTGTCCCGTTGTTTTAGAAGGTTTTATTGTATTATATCTTCTATGGCTTTTAATTAAAAAAACCGACAAAAAAACCATTCTAGCAGTACTAAGTATTTTGGCATTAGCATTTGTTGTAATGGCAGTTATTGCAACAATTTCTTCAGGAACTAGTTGGGTAAATGAACAAGTTAGCCAAGCCGCAGGAATTCTAGGTTTAAATCATGATTCTGTAAATACTCAAACCAGTGGTAGTGTTATTGGTGCCGGGGTTGGGGAAGAAAGCATGGGAAAAGATGCATTTCCTATGAAATATGGAATGTTTTTACCGTTTATAATTTTAGGATTAATTGCTTTTGGCTATAGTCTCTACAAAAATAAATACGCGCATATTGGCATACTAACCTTTGTTTGGGGATTATTATATTATTACTTGGCATGGAATAAATTAAAGGCAACATTCTATTTTGGAATTGCTTTGGCCATTGTAAGTGCATTTACAATTGCAATGTTAATTAAATATTTTGAAGAGGATAATAAATCTAAAAAAGAAATTAATTGGAAAGTTGCAGGTGCCTGTTTAATGGTATTTTTATTAATTGGCGGAACTGCATCAGGAGTAATATTTACCTATAATAATGTACCAAATATTATTTCAGAACAAGGATGGGTAGATGCATTATCATTTATGAAAAATAGTTTACCAGATAATGCAAAAATGTTTAATTGGTGGTCATGGGGTCATTGGATAAGTTATATGGGTCATAAAAGAGTATCAACGGATAACACAAATTCGGATGTTCAAGCAGATACTGATTTTGGAACATTCTTCTTAACAAAGGACTCAAATGAAGCATTGGGAATAATAAAAGCCTATGATGCAGACTATGTTGTTGTTAACTATGATTCATTGATGGAAATGCAAACCTACGCGAGCTACGCAAATACAATAGTTCCAAATAAATTTAATACAAAAGAAATTGTGAACATGCCGTTTAGTTGTCAACCAGAACAAAATTTAGGCACCATGAGTTTCAATTGTGTAAGTTTATTTTATATGGGCAATCAAAGAGTTAATACAACATTTGATGCTCAAAAAATGTTTAGTTTTGCTCAGGATTACACAACAAAACCAACTGATATTTGGCAAAATAGATTACCTGTTATTTACTACACCACAATCAATAAAAGTTTATTATTAGTTGTGGATATGAAAACCAATGAAAGCTATGGAATAAAGCTATGGTTTAATGCACCAGAAACAAAACCATATTTCTCTGAAGTTTACACTAATGGTTTTGTAAGAATTTGGAAAGTAAATAAAGATGCATTCAAAAATGTTGCTTTGGCCATGACTGGAAAAACAGAAAAACAGGTTGAAGAATACAATTCTAAACTATGGTGGATAGATCAAAATACAGAATATCCAATAGCTCCTAAACAGTGATTATATGAATACTATAATTGTAATTATTTTAGAATCAGTAATTGCATTTTTAGTTTCTTTTTTCTTTTTAAGAAAATATATTCATTTAGCAAGAAATAGAGGCTATACTGGAAAAGATGTTCATAAAATTAATAAACCATTAATCCCGGAAATGGGAGGGTTTGCAGTAATTTTTGGTTTTTTATTTGGCATTGGTTTTGCTTTTCCTTTTTTTGCAATCTATCACTACACATTATTAGCAGCAATCTTAACAGTAATATTAGCAGCATTTGTTGGTTTATTCGATGATTTATTCTCATTGAAACCAATTAATAAAATTATTCTACTTTTTATTAGTGCAATTCCTTTGGTTATAACACGATTAGGAGATACTGCAATTACAATTCCTTTTATTGGTCACATAGACCT
>CAIWXP010000180.1 GCA_903916665.1 Candidatus Iainarchaeum sp.
ATACTCGCTCTCAAGGCGAGCGCATTAGACCACTCTGCCATCCCTGCCTACGCTTTTTTAAAAAGCTTAGTGTAGAAGATTGTGTTCTGTTGAACAAAATCTTTTACAAAGTGTTTGAAGCTAAAGCTTACAAGCACAAGTTCGCCAAAAGCGTTAACAAATTTTCTTTGAAAAGAAAATCTTTTAACAATTTTAAAAGAAACGCCTTTGACAGTTTTAACTTTTATGAGCCTAACAACGGCTTGCGAAGGCAAGAGCTTGTTAGAAACTTAATAAAGTTTTGTTTCTTTGAAAGAAACTGTATTATGACCCCAGTGGGACTCGAACCCACGGTCTTCAGCTTAGAAGGCTGACGCCTTATCCAACTAGGCTATGAGGCCAAAATAGAATTAGAATATTCTAATATTATATATATAGGGGGTAATTAGATTTATAAAGAATTCCTCATTTTTAATAGTATGCTATTTCAAGTTTTTATAAATGCTTTGATTGTTGGTAGTGTTTACGCTTTAGTTGCTGTAGGGTTTGTTTTGACCTATGTTGTAACAAGATTTGCTAATTTTGGCCACGGCGCAACCATAGGGATCGCAGCCTATACTTTTTTAATTTTCTTTAACTATGTTGGTTGGCTAGGCGCATTTATTTTAGCAGTTTTATTTGCCATGGGTTTTAACTTTTTAGTTTATTATTTTTTGTATAAAAGACTTATACGTGATAAGGCATCAAAAGTTATTTTATTATTAATTTCATTTGGTATAATGTTAGCCGTAGAAAGTTTATTGCAAATTATTTTTACTGCTAGCCCAAGAAGAATTGATTTGCCTGTTGTTCAAGGCATGGATTTGTTTGGTGCAAAAATAACTTTGATTCAAATTTTAATTATTGTTATTACTGTTGCAATTTTAATTGCTGTTTGGATAATAATGAGAAAAACAAAATTTGGGACTGTGTTTAAAGCAGTTTCTGACAATCAAGAGTTAGCTGAGATTTATGGTATCAATGCCGAAAAAATAATGCTATATTCTTTTTTAGTTGCCGGAATTCTTGGAGCAATTGCAGGAACAATAATCACATTAGAATATGTGTTAACACCAACACTAGGAACATTCTATATGATAAAAGGATTCATAGGAGCAGTAACTGGCGGACTAACTAGTGTGTATGGTTCTATTTTTGGAAGTTATTTAGTTGGTTTGTTCGAAAACTATGGTGCATGGTTTTTTTTAAGCACCTACAAAGATGCAATTGCATTCATATTGCTTTTCTTAGTTTTACTAATTAGACCTCAAGGTTTATTTGGAATAAAAAAAGGAATAAGAGAATAGTTATAAAAAACTATTTTCTTTTAACCATTTGTATGCAAAAGGTATTGGATATTTCAGACCCCACAGATTGTGAGCGTCACTATTTATCATAATTAATTTTGCTTTTTCCAACATTTGTTTTAATAATTTCTCATTTTCACATTTTTTAATAAGGCTTTTACCATTTACTTCCAAAGGAATTTTGTGTTTGTTTGTAAATTCAGTTAATCTATCAATATCTAAATATGTTTCTAAGGGCGCAAAATGTAAATCTGGATAATAATTATGATCTAAGCAAGGATGTCCAATGCAAGTAATTTTATCTTTATATTTCAAAATTGCTTTTTCGTAGGCCTCATTTAATTGTTTATCTTTTCCTAAATAAATCCCTTGGTGTGCAGACAAAATAAATTTTTCAGATTTTTGTCCTTGAATATCAAAACAAACGTTGCCCTTAGCATCTAACAAATCTGCTTCAACACTAAAATTAACCTTAACATTATTTTTTATATTTTGATAACTATTAACAGTATATCTACAAGTAGATTGGCAAACACCATATCTTTTTTTAGAGAATTCTAATTCTGCTTGACTATGGTCACTAATAGTAATTTCCTTTAATTTCATTTTCCCAGCATATTCTACAATTTCTTCTATTGTATTAATTCCATCACTAAATGTACAGGAATGTATATGATGGTCTGTATTCTTTGCATTAACTATTTTAAACATATTAAAATAAGAGCAAATTAATTTATATCTCTATTGCTAATAAAGAAAAAGAAAGACATCAATTGATGTATTCTACTACCTTTGTTTCACCATAGATCAATTCCAATATATTAAATTCAATATTTTTTCTATCTCCATTAGAATCAAAGGTTATTTTTCCTGTTACTCCATCATAGTTTGTAGTATATAAATAATTTTTAAGTTTTGTTGAATCTGTACTATTTATTTTTAATGAAGAATCAACAAGTAACATTACGCTGTCATAAATGTATGGTGCGTAGGCCTGTGGTTCTCTACCATATATACTTTTGAACTTATTTTCAAATAAGCTATTTTTCCATAATTCTTTTTGAAAAGGAAACAATATTTTTACAGGATAATTTTGTAAATATTTTTCTGAGTATATTGTAGGATCCGATAGTGGGTCTGCACCAATAATTGGTATTTTTGTTCCGCTTTCTAGATATTGTTTGAAAAATATTTTATATTCTGAATTATATGCAAATACAAACAATACATCTGGATTTTTTAAATTCATTTTTTCAATTGATAATTTAAAATCATTTGATCCTTGTGCAACTGCATCTTCAAAAATTATTTTTCCTCCTAATTTTTCAAAATTAGGTATTAATTCATCTCTTAAACCTTTTTGGAAATCACTTTGAATATAAATTATTCCTGCTGTTTTTGCATTATATTTTCTAATTGCAATTTCTGCAGCAATTCTTGCTTGATATATATCAGAAAAATTAGTTCTAAATATATAATCTCCAGCTTCAGATATTTTTGGGTTTGTTGCAACACTTGCTATCAGCAAAGTTTTTGTTTCTTCTGCAATTGGTGCAACACCTAATACTTCTGAACTACACATTGCAATTATTGCATCTGGTTTTTTTGTGGCTATTAATGTTTGTGCAGCAATTGCGGCATCTTTGCCATTACATTTTCCATCTTCTACAAAGAATTCAACATTTATTTTTCTTTCAAGCAATTCTTTTTTTGCGATATCCAAAGCTTTTAAGGCGTCTTCGCCATAGCTTGCACCATCACCAGTTAATGGTGCAATTAGACCTATCTTTAATACTTTATTTTCATTGGCCAAACCAAATAATCCTGTTGTATTAGTTCCAATTAACACTAAAACTCCAATTATTATTGCTAATGCTATAATACCAATTAATATTTTTTTGTTCATTCCATCCCTCCTTGAGTAAAACAATAATATTATATTGGATTTCAAGGAGTATTTATCACTAAACAGAGTATTTTTTAATGAAAAACGAATATTTTATATACTTTATTAGGTTTATATTAAATATGCTTAAAGATTTAGATTCTCAAGATAAACTACTTTTATATCTATTAGATCGAAATAGTAAATTACCATTAAGTTCTTTGGCAAAACAAATTAAATTATCAAGAGAAAGTGTATTGTATAGATTAAATGGTTATTTTAGAAAAGGAATAATTAGAAATTATTTACCAGTTATTGATATGGGAAAAATAGGTTATACCCATTATAAAGTATTTATTAAATTATCAAATATTACTTTTGATGAAGAACAAAATTTTTTAAAACATTTAATTGAAAATTCAAATGTTACCTGGGTTGGTAGCTGTGATGGTATATATAATTTAATTTTTGCATTGCGTGCAAAATCATCATTAGACGCATCAACAATAGTAGATAAAATAAATGAAAAATATGGTAAATATATTAAGCAACAAGATATTACTACAATAGTAAATGCGACACACTATTACAGGGATTATTTAATAAAGGATTTTGATAAAACAAAATTAAAGCAAATTTTTAAAGAAGAAATAAAATGGACTGAGGCCAAAGATCCTAAAGAATTAGATGATGTTGATTATGGTATTTTAGACCTGTTGTCAAGAAATGTAAGAACACCATCAACAGAAATTGCAACTAAATTAAAAGTCTCGCCAGATACTATAATATTACGAATAAAAAGATTAGAAAAACAAAAAATATTGCAACATTATACAATTTGGCCAAATGTAAATAACCTAATTGGAAATTATTATAAAGTTTTAGTTAATTTTAAAAATATAAATTTAGATTTAGAAAAAAGAGTTTTAAACTTTTGTAGATTGCACCCAAATATAGTCTATGTTCCCAAAGTATTTGGGCCCTGGCAATATGAATTTGATTTTGATGTTGAAAGCCCAGACCAATTAAGAGAGTTTATGCGTGATTTTTCAAATAAGTTTGAAGAAAATATATTGGAATATAATGCATTGAACATATATCAAGAGTATAAGTATAGGTTTTTTGATATTGGTGCCGTTAAAGAGAAAAAAGAAAAGAAAAATAGAGATTAATTCTCTATTTCTATTTGTTTTGTTAATGCATTGATTATTTTTTTATCTGTGAATTTAATTCCTTGCACATCTCCTAAATTATCGAAGTAATAATTTCCTATAACTCCTGAGTATTTTACAGTATATAGATAATCTTTTATGCAATCTGTATTTTCATCACATTGTTTTATTGCGTCAGTTAAAAGATATAATGAGTCGTAGGTTGCACCAGAAAAATAATCACTTATTTTTGGAGTATATTTTTGCAAAAATAATTTAACTAAATTATTATTTTGATTTAATATTGGGGTATCAACATATTCTAAACCATTTAATGATTCTTTTCCTGCATCTAAAGCATCCTGTCCATTAAATTGCGCAGTTCCAAAAAAAGGGATTAATAAATTTAATTCTTTGGCCTGTTTTACTATTAAACCACCTTTTAATGCTGATTGAGGAACAATAAATAATGCATCACTAGTTGAATCTTTAATTTTGGTTAGCTGTGTTAAAAAATCATTTGATTCTGTATTATATTTTTGCAGAGTTAAAATCTTTCCGCCCAATTCATTAAATCTTTTTGTAAATATTTCAACAACACTATTTGCATATTCAGTATTTTCAGAAATAATTGCAATATTTTTATATCCTTTAGAATATATTAATTCTGCGCTTGCTTTTCCTAAAATACTTTCAGAAGGATAATTTCTAAAAACATAGTCTCCTGCATTTGAAACTGCTGCACTAGATGATCCTGTTGAAAATAATATAACTTTATTTTTTTCAGTAATTGGTGCAGCAGCTAATGTTTCGGAACTACAAACTCCACCAATAATAATTTTAACGTTATCTACATCAATTAATTTTTCAGTAGCTTTTGCAGCTTCTGCGCTATCACATTTCGAATCTTCATAAAATAATTCTATTTTTTGTCCATTTAATTCATTGTTAGTATTTATTTCTGCTTTGGCAATTTCTAAAACAGATCTAACTTCTTGACCATAGGATCCTACATCACCACTTAACGGCGCAATAACTCCTATTTTAATAGTTTTATTAGAGCTGTTTGAAAATGCAAAAGTTAATATTCCAATAATTAAAATTCCAATAATACAAATTGTTAATACTTTATAATTCATAATAATCCTCCGTTTTCTAAAAGTTATTATTTTTTGAGTAATTCTTATATGTAAAACTTATGTTCTATTTTTTGTAATTAATGACTATATTTATATATATTTTGTTATTTATTACTAATATGGCAAAGGAAATATCTAAAACAGCACAATTAGTAGATCTAGATCTCTTAGATAAAAAGATTCTATTTGAATTGGATATTAATTCTAGAATGCCCATAACACAATTATCTAAAAAAGTAAGAGCAAATAGAAATGTTGTAGAGTATAGAATGAAAAGGTTAGAAGAAAAAGGAGTAATACAAAAATATGTTACTTTGATTGATGCGGGGCAAGTAGGCTTAATGGCATGGAACATTTATTTAGAATTTCAAAATACAACTCCTGAAATAGAACAAAATATTATTGATTATTTAAAAAAACATAAAAAATGTTGGTGGATTGCATCAACAACAGGTAGTTGGGATTTAATTTATAGTATTCTAGTTAAAGATATAAAAGAATTTTATAATACTGTTGATGAATTTAATTCTGAGTTTGGTCAATACATTTTAAATCAAAGTTTGGCTGCGCATGTTGAAATTTATATTTTTTCTAGAGGTTATTTTTTGAATAAAGCCTCTGTTCAAACTATTTGGTATAAAACCTATAATCCACAAAAGATAGACGAGATCGATAAAGCAATATTAAGTGAGTTATCGACCAATGCAAGAATTCCTTTGGTTACATTAGCACATAAAATTGGTCAGACGCCAAGAATAGTATCCTATAGAATAAATGATTTAATAAAAAGAAAAATAATTACTGTTTTTAGATTACAATTAAACCCGGATATTTATGGTTATAAATTTTATAAAGTTTTGATTTATTTGAAAAATCAAAATAAAAAAAGTAATAATTTATTAAGAGAATATTGCAGACAATTGGGAACAATAATGCACTATGAATTGAAAATTGGTCCCTGGATGTTAGAGTTAGAATTAGACTCAAAAAGCTATGAAGAAATAAATGAACTAATGAAAACAATGAAAACCAAATTTAATGATTACATTAAAAGCTATGAAATATTACAAATAAGCGAAGAATTAAAAGGAGAATTAAATGTTACTTTACAGTTGTAATATTTTATTTTTGTTCAATTAATTTTCCATTTTTTGTTTTCACAATAACAAAATTACCGTTTAATATCATGCCTTCTTTATCAAATTGTATTTTTCCAGATAATCCTAAATAATCAATATCGTGCAAATAATCAATAATTTTATTTGTGTCAATGTTTTTTGTATTTATTATTGCCTCGTTTAATAGCATTAAAGAATCATAGGCTCTGTTCCCACATAAATCAGAATCTATTTTAATCATTCCAGTTCTTTGTTTCAATTCATCACTAAACAAAGTATTTGTTTCAGAGGTCTTCAAAACAGTTCCATATATGTTATCAGATATTGATCCTAATTTTGCAACTAAATCTTTATCCAATAAACTAGGAACGAAAATAGTTTGTTTTAGATTTATTTCTTTTGCTTGCTCAAATAATTTTTCTTGACCACCAACATATTGCGGCGCAAATATTATTTCGGCATCACCATTATTGATTTTAATTAAATAACTTCTCAAATCTGATTCGTCAGTTGTGTTGTGTTCAATAATTGTTATTGTTCCACCTAATTCTGAGAATCGTTCTTTGAATATTGTTTCTTCTCCTAAGCACCAATCACTTTGGCAGGAAAATATTGCTGCTTTTCTTTTGCTCAATACATTATAAATATATTCTGCAGATAATTTTCCATCTAAATTATCTAAAGGATACAAACTAAAAATATAATTTTTTATATTTTTTAAATCTGGTGAACTTGCGCAGGGAGATATTGTTAACGTTTCTGATGATTCTATTAAATCTTTTCCTACCAATGTTTCTGAGCTACAAATACCTCCAATAATAAAATTAACTTTATCTACATTTATTAATTTATTAAATGCTGCAGAGCCTTGCATGGCACTGCATTGACCATCTTCAATTATAAATTTAATAGGTCTATTATTAATTTTATTATTTAAATTATCTGCTGCTAATTCTAATGCTGCTTTGGCAGATATTCCATAGGTCGCCATATCTCCTGTTAAAGGAACAATAACTCCTATTTTTATTGGGTCAGTATTTGATAATATAAATAATCCAGAAGACTTTGCACCAATTATAAATATTATACTTAAAATTACTATTCCAACAATTACAAAGATAATTTTTTTATCCATTTAATCACCTTAATATTACTTTCTCTATTAAGTAGATTATATAAATTAGGTTCTATTTTTAAGAAAAAAGGTAAATATATATACTACTTTATACTATTATTTCTTATAAATAGGTAATATTATGCGAATAGACAAATTAGACTATAAAATTCTTTTTGAATTAGATCGTGATTCTAGGTTACCTATTACTGATTTGGCAAAGAAAGTAAGATTAAGTAAAGATTCTGTAATTTATCGAATTAAAAGAATGGAAACTCAAGGAATAATATTGACCTATGAAACCTACGCGAATTCTGGCAAATTAGGATATATTAATGCAAGAATTAATTTAAGACTTCAAAATACTACTTTAGCTATTGAAAATGAAATAAATAAATATATTTTAAATCAGAAGTTTGTTACTTTTTTTGCAAGTGTTGAAGGAGATATAGATTTAATTATTTTTGTAATGGTAAAATCAGTAAACGAATTGAATTTATTTTACAATGATTTAGTTTCTAGATATGGGAATTATATTAACAATAAAGAATTAGGTGTATATTCAAAAGTTATTCATTTTAGTAGAAATTATTTAGTTAATGAAAAATCAAGATCTAGTTTTAGTTTTGTATCATCAGATGATAAGATTGATTTAGACAAATTAGATTATGACTTATTGCAAATATTATCTAAAAACGCAAGAACTAGTATTGTTGATATTTCAAAAAGATTATCAATATCTGTTAAAACAGCATCAAATAGAATAAAAAAATTAAAAGAAAAACAAATAATAACAGGAAGTACAATATCTTTAGATTTAGATAAATTAGGTGTATTATATTATAAAGTGTGTATTGATTTAAAAGAATTAAATAATGATATGACAAAAAAATTAGATTCTTTTTTTGCATCGCATCCAAACGTAGTATATAGAGATTATGTTGTTTGTGGTCATGATTGTGAAGTAGAAATAGAAGTTTTTAAAGCAAGTGAGTTGAGGACATTTATTAATGATGTAAAAGATAAGTTTTCAAATGTGATTAAAGATTATAGTATTTTGCATTATTATAAATTGCATAGATTGAGTCAACAATTATTATTGGAAAGGTGAATATATTTAATAATAGATTATATAATATATAAGGGATAAAACATGATAGATTACTTTGCAACAGTATTGGTATTTTTTATTTATAATGTTTTAACTGCTGTTGCTGCCAATTTAACGCTGGGTTATTTAGGTTTATTTAATTTGGGTTTAATTGCATTAATTGGTATTGGTGCCTATTGTTATGCATTATTTCAAAGTATTGGTTGCGGGTTTTGGTTATCTACTTTATTGGCAATTTTAATACCTGGGTTGTTTGCAATAGGTTTGCAATATTTGACAAGAAAATTAAAGGGAGATTATTTTGGTATTGCAACACTTGGTTTTACCTATTTAGTATTTGCAATATTAGTAAATGCAGATTTTACTCGCGGAGCATTAGGAATTCCAGGAATTCCCAAACCAGTTATATTTGGTTTTGAATTTGGATCTCCTTTATTATTTTTATTATTTTCAACAATTGTTTTAGTAATTGTTTTGTTTATTGTTTATAGATTAGTAAATTCTAGATTTGGAAGACTAATGCAGGCAATAAGGGATGATGAGACAAGCGTAAAAGTTTTAGGAAAAAATACTGATGCAGTAAAATACAAAGTAACTTTCTTTGCAGGTTGTATTGCAGGATTAGCAGGAATGATCTTTGCATCCTTTATAACATTCATCGATCCATTCTCATTTTTATTACCACCATTAATTACAATATTAACAATTGCAATTCTTGGAGGACTAGCATCTTTCTGGGGGCCCGTATTAGGTGCCGCAATAATAACTGTTATTCCTGAGCTATTGCGATTTGTTGGCTTGCCATCAAGTGTTCTAGGCCCTCTAAGAGTTTTAATCTATGCAGTAATATTAATAGTTGTTTTAGTCTATTGGCCCAAAGGTATTTTAGGCAATATAAAATATGAGTGATATGCATGAAATATATTAGTTTAGCATTGATTTTAATATTAGTATTAACAATCACTATGTTTTTTAGTGGTTGTGTATCTGAGAAAAAACAAGAAATAAAAGTAGGCGCAGTATTTG
>CAIWXP010000181.1 GCA_903916665.1 Candidatus Iainarchaeum sp.
AAAACAGATTTAAAAAAATAAAATTAGTATTAAAAAATTAAATACATCTTTTTGATAAAATAAAAACTACCTGCTGTCCTACCCTTTGTTTATCTAAATAACCTTCTCTATTCAATTTATTTAATCTTTGAGAAGCAGCATTTAAACCCTTATAGTTACAACTTTCCTGTATATCTTTTGCAGTAATCATTTTTTCCTGAGCCATTTTCAAAATAGTTTTATCTGACTCTGTTAAAAATAAACCCTCTATCTCTTTTGGTTCATTGGACATATAATTTTCAAAAGACCCTGAGATTCCCCTTCCAGATTCTAAAATACTTTGCATTCTTTCGTATTTTTTATTTAGATCTTCTATCAAATCATTGGTTCTTTTTCTTTCTGACATTAGCTTATAAATCAAAAGACCTAAAACTTCAGGCCTATCACTCAAAGCATAGATCTGTTCTATAATCTCAGATTCGTTGGCCTCACTAAGCTGTTGCAACACCACTTGTAAGCCATTGCTTTGAGTATATTCATGATTTATTATGTTTTGTGTCATAAATGTCCCTTATTTATAACATCTGTTGTAAGATTTTGAATACTTTGAAAAATCTTATCAACTGTGTCATAACATATCATGACGAATTCATGACTTTAAATACTTTCGGTTAAAAAAACAAAACTAGAGACTAAAAAACATACTAAAACTTAACTTATAGACCAATACAAGTTAAGAAATATTAAAAAGTCTTCATGACTCGTGTTTACTTAAAGAAATTTCAATTGCTGAAACTCTTACGTTACTACCATCTTCATTTTTTAGTTCTTCAGTAGAAATTTTTATATCATCTACTTTTAATTCCTTAGCAAATTTATTCCTTGCCATCTCAGCAACATCTACTGCCGTGCTAATGGCCTTTCCTCTTGCTTTAAGTAATATCTTATTTGAACCTTGATTCAATACAGTTATAACTGCTAATACGTAGCTCTTAGTATCCTTCTTGCCAATCAATATTGTACTGTCTTTTGCTGGATCCATGAAATCCCTCCACATTAGCAGATTTTATATAGTATTATATTTCATTAAGATTTATAAATGCTTGGTATATTATGTAGCATAAAGAAGTATATAAATCAGAAAAACATTCTTACTCTATAATTTAAATTAAATATTATATTAGGTGATTTTATGAATTCTCAAAAAACAACTAAAGTTGTAGACTATGTTAAAGATGATTTTAAAGGTTATTATTTAATTGAAGGCACACCATCTCCTGATTTAATTGCAACAATTGCAACTCGCTATTTAGTAGATACTTTAAAATTGGTTAAGGTCGCACATTTAGAAAGTCAAAGTATTATTCCAATTGTTAGAATTAATAATGGTGTTGCAGAACATCCAATTAGAATTTATGCATCAAAAGAACATAAAATATTAGTTTTATTGGCAGATCAAATTATAGATAATAATCAACTATTTACTTTTTCAGAAACATTAATTGAATGGTGTGAATCAAAAAAAGTAAAAGGAATAATTTCACTGTTAGGAATGGTGCCAAATAATAATTTACAGGGTATCTATGGTGCAACAAATAAAAGTAGTGCTCATGATTTATTAAAAAAATATGATGTTAAAATTTTAGACAATGGATTAATTTCTGGAATTAGTGCAGAATTATTATTACTATCAAAAACCATTGATGCCCATATTTTATTGGCCAATCCTGGAAATTCAACAAATTTTGATAGTGCTGCAAAACTATTAGAACTAATATCAAAAATGTTTAATTTTGAAATTAATACTCTACCATTGGAACAGGAATCAAAAAAAATAATTGCAACATTAAAAGAAAAAATGCAACAAATGTATGATCAACAAAATATTTCTGGAAATAAAGATGACAAAGGAATGACATTTATTTAATTAAAATAATCTTCCTTGCCTTGGTAAAGTTCTCAAAAATGAATCAGCATCATAAACAAATTTTCCCCGCATTGCATTTTCTAAAATTTGTTCTGATTTATCATTACTTTCTGGACGCATATCAATTAATTGTTTTTCTAAAATAAGTTTTTGTTTTTCCAAACCAATTACTATTGCCAATGATTCTGTATAACTCAATTTATCCTGTCCTTTTGTTTTATTACTTTTCAAAATTTCTAATAGATCTTCTAATCTAGGATATTTTCTTAAATATATTCTCGCTTTTTGCAATTCTATTTGTAAAGGATATTTTTTAAGAGTTATTCTACTTTGTTTAGACTATTCTACAACTCGAGAATGCAAATCATCCAATCTTTTTAATTGTTCTGGTTTCTTTGGTTCAACAAACATACAACCACATTAAAATAATATTTATGCTCTTGGACCACGATATCCTTTTGATCTTAATTCTTTTTTTCGTCTTAATGCAAATGCCGATGCACCTAAACCCAAACCAAATGCAACACCTGCAGGAATAGATACACTTCCAACTTGTTTTGTTCTTTCCCAATGAGCACCATTAAATTTATCTTTTAAATTATTATATTCTTTACTAGTTTGCGTTATACTAGCATCCAAATCATCCAATTGTTTTTCTAAAGTAGTTGAATTATCATCTACCTGTGATGTTTTAATTTGAGATAAATTTGTTGCCAGTGATCTTTTTAATTTATCTAATTTTTCTTTTGTTAAATTAGAAGTATACAAAAAACTATTTAATCTAATTCTTACAATTTGCAATTCTTCTTGAATCTTTGGTAATTCTTCACCAGGAAATAATTTTAACATATAAGGAGTAGGCAAACCACTAAAGACACCTAAAATCAAGCCCCAAAATAAATATTTTCTTAATGTTACTCTTTTTATTGCCATAATAAAATTGACTAAAAGAACTATATATATGTTTGTAATTGAAATTATAAAAAAATAAAAAAAAGAGGTGTGAAAAAAATCACACATTATTTATTTGCATTTTCTTTTGCAATTGTTAAAAGGCTTATTTCTCTAGTGCAAAATAATAGGCTATTACACAGAAATAAATTTGCATTGCAACACCAGCAAATAACATTACTATTTGTCCTAATATTGGAATCATACCTAATAACCCCAAAATAAAGGAAGCAACACATAATACTAGACCCAACACAACTGCATAACCAACTAATCTCATAGAAGTGAATGGTTTTGTTAATGCTGTGCCTAATGCTGCACCAAATGATTCGCCATTGGCTATTTTTCCTACCAATAATAGCATACCAGTCATGGCATAAATTACCAATACTATTGTTAATAATGCGCCAATAATCCATCCTAATATTGGAATCCATATTAATATTGCCCAAATTACAACCAATATTAATCCAATAATAATTAAATAAATTAAATGTGCTAAAAATAGCATAAATCCTTTACCAAATGCTGATCCTAAACCTTCAAAAAAATCCAATGATTTCTTTTTATCAGTTGCAGGAATTCTTGAAATTGTAAAACAATACATTACATCCATAAAGTACATTGAGAATAACATTAATATTCCAAAAAATACAAAGAATCCTACCAATGCACCAACCATGCTTAATATATTTGATTGCATTGCTATAGGGTCTGCATTTGCACTAGCTGACATTACTAAATTTAATAATGCTATACCACCAAATGCAAAAAATCCAATTATCAATGCGACTACAAGAAATATTCCATAGATTAATGCCAAAACAAATGTTGACCAATATAAATCTTTATGAAATATTTTTGAGAATACTTTTCCAAAATAATCTCCTAATTCCATTTATTCACACTCCTTAAAATTTTATGATATTTTATTCAAATTCTTTTTTATTAATAAAATATAAGAACATAATTGTTGCAAATAAACTTGCAAATATTAATAAATATTTTTCATTGCCTTCAAACAAAGGAATATCCCATGCGCCGGTTTTTCCGTAGGTTGGGGTATCGCTATATATTGGATTTCCGCCCGGTTTTGTTACTCCACCAACATCTACCCAACCATCCGTTGCAAATTTATCACTAAATGGTAACATTTGAGAATTTCCTACAGTCCATTCTCCTGTTGTTGGATCAAAATAAAATGAACCATTTCTTCCTTGGGCTAATAATAAATCTCCTTTCTTACCATCAAACGATAACATAGGTCTTCCATTTTCATTACTAAAATCCAATGAATGTGTTACTCCATCTGCAGTTGTAACTTTAAATCCTGTATCCGTTGCTTCTAAAGATTTAATTTCTGAATCTGAAATTACTTTTCCTGTTTTTTTATCCACAACTTTCATATATTGTTTACATTGACCATTGGTATCTTTTTTTGAGTAAAACATTATTTGATAATCCGGTGTTTCAAAATATTGGAATGGTCCTGCATTTTGCAATGCTTGATCAAATTTTTCACCAGCTGCTTTTGCAGTAGTATCATTTTGATTTCCTAAAACACTTAAATTAAATGCTTGTTCTTCACAACCTGTTGTTGGATTTGTTACTGTCACAGGAGTTGCAGAAAACTTTTGAACATCTCTTCCATTTATTTGTGCAATTATTCTAATCCACAACATAAAATCTTTTTGTGCAGTTCTATAAATCATCATTCCTTTTTGGAAAGTTACTCCACTAAATTCTCCCAAATCTTGTTTATTAATAGAACTAACTAAATGTACTTTTCCATCAATAATTAAACTTTCAGAAATATCCTGTCTTTCTGATGCACCACCCAACATTAAAAATGATTTTCCATTTGGATTCATTGTACCTGCTAACTTTGAACTTATTTCTGTAACTAATCCAGTATATTCTATTGGAGTACTATAATTAAATCCTGTTTGTTCTTTACAACCTGACATAAAACATAGTGTTGTACTTGAATCAATTATTTTAAAATCTCCATTTGGTAATAATTCAAAATAATCTACACCTAAATCTGCGGGAATAAATGTTGCACTATGAGGTATTTCGTAGCCTCCAAATATTCCATTTCTTGCAGTCATAGCTACTAATTCACTATCTAATATTACATTACCATCAACACTAATTGTATTATTATTTTTATCAATGGCTATACAACTTGTTTTTGAATTTTGATCTTTACCACAGGCAACTATTAAACTTTTATCTTCTCCTGTTTGACCACACATTGCTCTTGGCCCTATCCAAGTTAAGAATAATGCGCCAGTATCATATTTTCCTGAGGCATCATTTTTTGTAGTATAATGTATTTGCATAAATTCTTTTTGTTTATCATCAACCAAGCCCATTAATTTATCTTTAATTTCACTTATTGCACTATCTACTTTACTCAATGCAGTATCAGGGCTAGGTGCTGTTGTACCTGTTCCCCCCTTTGAAACTAAAGTATCTAAAACACCTTGTTTTTGTGGAGATGCATCTTCAAATTTATGAACATAATGTATATAATATCCTTCTTCACTATCTACACAATCTTGGAAATGAGTCATAACTTGATCATCAATTAAATAGGTTCCTAAACCACCTGCAATTACTCCCATAACTGGGAAAAATGCTGCAGCAACATAAAATATTGTGTTATCAATTATACCCATAGCTAAACCAATTCTTGCAGAATTATTCTGGAAATAATTATCCAATACCGGCATGGTTCCAAACACAGATGATTTTATTTTATCAAAACAAGTTTCTTTTGCAGCAATTGCTTCTTCAATATTAATACTATCATTAATTTTATTTTGTGCACTTGAACTAGTTAAATTAAAATCTATATTTGTGTGATGTGTAAATACTGCCAAACTTAATCCTTGTGATGCTGTTTTTGCATCAGGCAATTCTAAAAGATAATTAGTTGTATCATTTTTTGCAATTGTTGTTATTGTAATTCTATTTCCTGGACTTATTTTTCTTGATGTTGTACAATCAGGACAATTATTCATTGTTCCCGTATAATAAACTACATCTTTAATATCTGTTCTTGTTTTTACACCCATAAAATTTAATACATTTTTTTCTAATTCTTTTGTTGGGATTATTGCACCTATTGCTTTTCCTAAATTTGCAACAAATAATTCACCAAAAAAATCACCACTAGAAAATTCTTCATTTGCAAAAAAATCAATATATGCATCATTGTAGGTTGCACCAGTACCATGCCAAATTGTAACATTACTCATATCTCTATTTCCAACAAAATATGCTTTAAACGGAGAATCATCACTTGTTTTTACCATCCAATATGTTTGTGGGCCCAATAATTTCATTACCAATGCTTTTCCAGGATCACTTGATAATGTATATTTTTCATTGTAAATTAACCATTGCATAGCATTCCAATATTTTGCATCTACTACTCCTTGATCTTTCATAGTTTGCAATAAATCCAATGATCTGCCTTCTAAAGCATCTGCACTACTTTGTCCTTGATCAATAAAAGCGGCTTGCATATCTTTAATAAATTTTGCCTGTTCATCTGGACTCAATTGAACATGAGTTCCACTATCATAAACATTTACACTTGTTTGGCCACCTAATTTTCCTTTTATTGAAGTTGCTGTTGATCCATTTAACGCTTCATCAACACCATTTATACTAACAATAAATTCTTTACCTGGATTTGCTTTAACAAAATCTTCTAAATCCTTAACAACTACTGCTTGGAACTTAGACTTATCAACAGTGCCCAATCTAAAAATATCCAATTCTCCTCTAAGTGCTCTTTCTCTTACTGCTTTTTCAGATAATTGAGTATAGGTTAAAACACCTTTTGCATCCTGTGCATAATATCCACTATATTTCAAACCTTTTTTTTCAAAAAATAAATCCATTACAGAAAATCCCATGGCTTGAGATGTTTTATCCTGTTTAATTAAAATATCTATTGCTGCAGATGTATCCGATGAATTTGTTAATGCTTTTAATTCTGCAGATAAAGATCTACCAAAAGAATTTTTAGTTTCTAAATATTTTACAAATGCTTGTCTTTTTGCAGGATCATCCAATCCTTTTTTTATTGCATCCCATGATTGTCTTAATTTATCTGCACTACTTTCAGAAAATGCTTTTTCCAAATCTTTTATTTTTGTTGCATCGGCACCTAAAATTCCTGCGCTTCTAACTTCATTTGATGCATTAATTGCTGCTTTTTCATAGCCCCCGCTTTTTAAAATATATTTTGAAGCTCCTAATTGTGCAGACAATCTATCGGTCATATCTACTAAACTTTTTGGTGCTAATTTTTTAAATGCTCTTTGACTTAATCCATAAATACCAGGACCTGCTGTTGCAACTAATAATGATCCAGAATAGGTACTATTATAATATTTGTTAAAAAAAGAATAAATATAAATTTTACATCTATCTGGTGCATCACTACCAGTACAAATATCTTGGAATTCAACATTAAAACCTTGGGCCATAATATGATTTTTAATTAATACATCTGATTTTACTCTTCCAGGAACATCGCTGTTAACATCAACAAATAAATTTGAATCTTTCAAATCATTGATATCCACATTTGGTCTTGGTTCTTTTAAATTAGATTGTGCTAAAAATGCATCTTCATTTTTCTTTGCAATTTCTGGTGCTATTTTCTTTGTAAAATCACTGGATAATGCATCTGAACTAAACAGACCCATAAATGTTCTTTTTGCCAATTGATAACCTGTTACTCCATTTGAAAATGCCAAAGCATTATCATAAACACTACAAATTTTTGGATCTCTTACAGTACCTTCACATCTACCTAAACGCATTGTTGTATTTAAAACCATTCCAACAGCATAATCCCCTTTACAGGTTTCTGAAAGTTTAGTATCTTTTGCATCGGCCCCTTCAAAATTACATTTCAAATTTACTGCAGCTCCCATGGGACTATTTTTTTCAATAACATTTATTGTTGGACAATTTTTATCTGCCCCCTTTGCAAGAGCATCTGCTGCTGCCGCATTTGCATCTTTGGCCAAAGCAGCATCTCCCGATCGCATTTCACTGGGTTTAATACCCTTAAATAAAAAATTATCCCAGATACTTTGTACCTGTTGTGGTGTCAAAGTAACTGTTCTACAGGCGCCCAATAGACAAAGATCAGATTTACAAACAGAGCTTGAATCAGAATATATAAATCCAAAACTTGCAAATAATATTAAAAATAAAGGTAATAAATAAATAAATTTCATGCCAATCACTAAAACCAAATCATTGTTAATATGCCACCAGGTATCCACGGAAATATCGTTCCCAAAGAAATTAATATAACCGATATAATAAACATTGTTAATAATACATTAAATAAACCTAACTTAAATTTAAATTTATTCATTAAATAGGACCCTAAAAATATAAATAATTGTGCAAAAACAGTAACAATTAAGGCATATAATAGGAATTGGCCTATTAAATATAAAATAAATAATACAATATCAGGAGCATTTTGATAGCCTGTTAAAGGAAGTAAACCCAAAAAACTAGGCAGAAAATAAATTAAAGGCACCAATATTAACATTAAAATATAGGTAGAAATCAATGCAGATATGTTCCAACTTAGTTTTTTATTAAAAACTTTAAATAATAAATAGGTAGGATAGTATAAAATAGTTAAAATAACCATTAAAATTAAGGAGTACAATAATACGCTTCCTATTGTATATAATATTGTATATAATAGTGTATTTACCTCTGCCATCTATAAAATAAGAAGCAAGGTATTTAAAACTATTTGTCTTTTTTTATTCATGGCTATTAAAGAAATTGATAAATTAGTAGATATTTTATCTAAACAAAAAGATAAATACTCTGAGAAACAGATAAAAAATGCAATTTTAGCAGAAGGATATTCTGAGGATATGGCCAAGGACGTTTTAGCAAAAATCTATGCCAAGGATCAAAAACAAGAAGTTCCAATAGTAACAAAACAAGCTTCTAGATCCAGTGAAAGAGAAAAAGTAAAAACAGACGAAATTAAATCTCAAGAACCAATAAAAGAAATTCCAAAAGAAGTTCCGCCAGCAATAAAACAAAATACTGATTATTATTCTGAAGTAAATTTATTGATAGATCAATTAAAAGAAATAAACAAAGTAAAAAAAATGGATATTAGTACGCCTAATTTATTAAAAGATAACGAAATAATAACAACACAAAATAATAATTTACAAACTAATAACTTACAAAATAATTCTTCATCACAAATTAATTCCAATGATGTTAATCAACAAATAGAATTTAAAAAACAAGAATTAGCAAAAATAAAAATTGAAACAGAAGATGATGTAAAAATAATTATTAAAGATGGAACTATAATTAATTTAAACGATTATCCAAGAAGAGAATGGAGATCCTATAGAGATCAAGGAAAAAGTGTTGCAGAAAATAAAGAAGAACAAATGCAAAAAATAAGAATGGAAATTTATGCATTAAAAAGACAATCTGGAAGATCCCAAGAAGTTACACAGGAAGAAAATATTTCAAAAAAGATTTCAGATAGAGTACGATTAAAAACAGGAAATAGAGTTCCTGAAAAAAGAATTGAAATTGCATCAAAAAACGAAGCCGAAAAATTAAGAGAAAAATATAAAAGTGAAGAAATAGAAAGAAAAGATTTAGATACTGCTGTTGAAAATATTTACACACAAATGATGAAAAATCCAAATATTTATGATGATGATAAAACATCAGAAAATACTAATTCACAAACTAATCAAACACAAAAACAAGAAAATAAAACCGCATCACAAAAAACAGATGAATTAAATGATATGAGTTTAGATACTAATTTTAATTTGGATTCAAATAATTCAAATGATAATTCTGGAAATGGAGAATTTGATTTGGGTTTGGATTTAAGTTTAGATGATAAAAAGAAGAAAAAATAAAATAAAAAATAATTAATTTAAACTATGCAGTTTCTGTTGTACTTGGTGTTCTTAATGCTGCAATAAATGGGGTATTACCTCTTGCTAATCTATGATCTGACAAACCTATTGCGGCCCAATCAAAACCAGGTAATGGATCATTTTTATTTCCATTTAATTCAAAATGTGCAACAACAGTTTTATCACTAACTTCTTTTAAAATATTTCTACTTTTTAAATTAGCCAATAAATTTTTTATTGCAACATGTTGTTCACTAGTATAGGGTTTTCCAGTATGTTTAAATGTACAATCTCTAATATCAAGACCTATAGAATAGGCATTTATTGATGAAAAAATACAAGTACTATCTGATGAACTACAACCAGCATGATTTGCGACTTGACTTTCTGGAACAAAATTAAATATTGTTCCATCACAACCAACAAAATAATGTGATGAAACATTTAATCCTGCTGATTTCCACATTGTTAAAACAGCTTTTGCTGCACAGCTTTCATTGCTACCACAACTTTCCCAACCAGCACCGTCATGCAATACTACAAAACCAAATGCTTTTCTTGTATTACTATAATTTCCTTTTACTAAATCACCGTCATAGTAGGTTGAATTTAAAGCTATACCACCCAATGGTGCAGCACCTGAATTTAACATTAAATATTTTGATAATTCTGGACCTAATTTATCTGAACTCAAACCAGAACTTGCAATGGGACCTGAATTTGAATCAGCACAGGCAACCCCATAACCTGTTTCTTTTGTTCTATATTGATTAACATAATTTTTCACATTATTAATATATGCAACAGGACTATTTCCACCATCTCCTGCGGGCGCATAGATTGGAATTATTTGTTCCAAAGTATATTTTCCATCTTTCAAATAATGACTACTATTAGTAATATAATTATACCAACCTTTTATTGAATTTTCATAATTATCATAGGCACTCCATGCTCTATCTGTATTATATTTTGAATCTGGCAATGCAATGTCAGTATAAACTATGTTTCCAATTCCTTTTGTTTTAACTGCAACACCTGCTTTTCCGTAGCCTGATTCTTGTCTAAAAAAAGCCAATGCAAATGCAGGATCTATACCATATTGAACACCATATTTTACAAAATATTGACCACTACCTGCAGCAGGAGATCCTGCATCAGATAATATTTTATCAATTGTTTGTGCAGATAAAGAGGGCCCACCATTTATTCTTATATCAGATAATTCTGATGATGCTTTTACACAGGTAGAGCCAGATCCAGTACTTCCTGTTGAAGGATTTAAAGTATCTCTAGCAATGTATCCTTTGGTTGAATTTTCTAATTTACAAAATCCTAAAACATTGCTTGCATCTGTTGGTGTTATTACTGCGCTATAACTTCCTGGACCACTATTTGTAACAATCATAACATAGCTTTGTTGTTTTACAAAAGTGTCTGGTAAAGTTATATCCATATTTAGTGCACCTTTTATTTCACTGCTCATTGTTGCTGTCCAAACATTCTTATAGGTTAAAGTTGCAGCTTCTGCACTAATTACTCCTTTCAATAATCCTCTAAACATTTGTCCCCATCTTGAGTTTGCACTTAATTTCATTTTTTCCCAAGTTGATGACGGTGACAATGCACTTGCTGCATCTCCTAAATCTGTTGCAACTGTTTTTTTTGCAGCATCCAATGCGGCATTCTTTGCAACTAATTCTGCATCTAATACTGCTGGTTTTGCTAATTCTGTTTCCAATGCAGTATATTTTGTTACTACTGCATCAAATTTTACTTTTTCTGCAGCAGTTAATGCTTTTATTTCAGTATCATAGGCGCCAGCTTTAAAATCAGCCCATTTAAAACTAGCCACTTTATTTCCACTTGCTGCGCTATTCAAAACTCCTCTTGCACTATTTGCTTGAGAACCCATATTTGAAGTAATATCTCCAGCTACTCTTAATCCTGCTTTTTCTGTTGTTAATGTTTCAATTTCTGTTGTTAATTTAGCAACATCTTTTACTGATGTATTACCTGCTGTTGCTGCTAAATCTTTTATACTTTGTTGTTGCAAATCTGTTAATCCAACTTTAGTGTAAAAGTCTACAGCACTCATATTTTTCTTTGTAGCAATAGCACTTAAATTTTTATAGGCTTTTTCAAATCTAGGACTTGCACTTCTTAATGTTTTAAACATTGTTGCTTCATCAGTAAATTTAGTAGGATCTAATTTTCCTGCAGTTACAGCTTCTGATAATGCGTCACTAAATTCTGTTACTGCATCTCTTTCAACTGCAGTTACTATCGCAGGTGATTTGTCAACAACAAATTGTTTTGCACCCTGCGGAACTGCTGTTGCAGCACCCAATGCAGCAGCACCACTATAACTTAAAGTATCCTGTAAATTTTGTGCAGCTTTAGCAGGATCAGAATCTCCTGCGCCTTTTACTTTTTCATAGTCATCAAAAGCCCAACCAGTTAATGCAAAATTACTCAATGCATCATGTACTGAATCATACCAAGCATGATCTGATCCTGGCAACCCCATTGCAACACTATTTCTATGATTTGCATAGGCACTAGTTGTTACTAAATCACCCACAGTTAAACCACAGGTAAATAATGCCATACCCCAACTCCAAGGTCCCAAAACAGATTTTATACTTGTTAATCCTTCAGCAGCCATACATGCACCAAATGCTGCACCACCAGCTATTGCAGTTGCTTTCCAAAATTGACTATTAATTGTACTTGATAATGGTGCTAAATTACTTCCACTACATACTCCACTTGATGGTGTATGTCCTGTAATAAAAGGTGCTCCTTTTTTCTTATCCACAACTTCTTTGAAAACTTCACAACCATCTTTACTTGTGTTGCCACCTTGCCAATAGGTTTGTGCAAAATAATTTTTATTTTTCAATTCAGATGTTGAAACATTCATAACAAACATATAGGGTTCTACACCACAGGATTCAAAAGAAATTTTTTCAGATTTTTCATCTCCATTAATTGGTTTTAAAATTAATTTTAATGGATCTGATTTACTATATTCAATTGCTTTACTTGGATCTGTAAAATTAATTTCTAAAATATATTCTTTTGATTGTCCACTAACAAAATTTACTGTTGAAACATTTGTTTCACTTTCATCAATTATTCTTGTAGTATAACCTTGAGGATTTGTAGGCTCAGTTAATAATTCTGCAGACCCTGCAGTTGGTCCAACAACAGAAAATTTAATTTGTTCTTTTCCAAATCCTGCTTTTACAGTTTTTTGTGCAACAGTTAAACCATATTGTCCTGTTCTATCATCCGTTGCAGAAACAATTTGTGCTCCTTTATTATCTGAAGTTATACAACCAATATAGGCACCTTTCAAAAATGATTCAATTAATTTAATTGCATCTTCTTTCTTATCTCTTACATCTATTGATTTATCTAAAGTAATAACTATTTGAGGAGTATCATCTGAACTTATTTTTGCTTCCATTGGATGATTATTTAGAGTACCTCTTGTCAAATATAATGTATTTGCTTTTCCAGTAGCTAATCTTTCTTGACTAAATAATCTTTTTGAAACTTCTTTTGCAAAAGTATCATAGCTTCCTCTTAATGCAGTATCAAAATCTGTATAGGCTTGCATAAAACCATAGGTGTTTTCAACCGTTGATTTTGAATCCTTTGGTAAATATAATGCACTATTTTGTATTTCTAAAGCACATTCTGGAGTTGCTTCATAGTCTGCTCTAATTAATACATTATAATAATCTTTTTGCATTACTCCATCTCTAATTCCAAATGCACCTTCAAAACTAATTGTGTATTTTCCACATCTATTAATTTCTGAATCTACAAATAATCTATTAAACTGTGCTACACTTTGTTTTTCAATATCAAAATTCTTTGTTGGTAAATAACTCACATCTTTTATTTCTTTTAATGAAGCTTGTAATATTTCTTTCAAATAACCTTCACCACTAATTGTATCATGCATTAAATACATTGTAACGGGAGTCATTTCAACACCTATTTTTGCAAATGCACAACTCTGAGAACTTACATCGCAGGTTGTTGTTTTTATATTTTTTGTATATTTTGATGCAATTGTTTTATAATTATTTACAAAACCAGTAATCTTACTTTGTAAAAATGTTGCAGCATCTTGACCATTACAATAATTTTGGGCACAGTCTGATCCAACCTTTGGTATTTTAACCATTTTCTTTGTTGTTTGACCACAGATACCAAATTCTTTTTCATCATAGGGAACTTTTTCATTTGATTGAGCAGCTCTACCTAAAACAAAATTAAAATTTAAATTCACACTATACTGTGTTCCTGTATTTTGTCCCTTTGCTAAAAATAAAATATTTTCCGCAGAATTCATTTCTTCGCCAGCATATAATGTTGATTTAACTTCCATTGTTTGTTTTGGTTGGATGGTAGTATTTTCAACGGTTATATTCAATTTAGTTTTATCTCTTATTGCTTTGTAAATTGGCATTTGTAATAATAGTGGTTCTGCACATTCATTTGTAATTGATATGTTTTTATTTTCCAATGTAACATCTAATTTTCCACTTCTAAAATATATTTCATTGGTTGGAACATTTAATTTAAAACATTTGGGTGCAGAAACTGTAAAAAATATTGGAGTAACTGCAGTAACTGGTTTATTATCTATTGCACTGAATGCAGATACTTTAACTGTTACAGCACTAACTACATTTGATTGTTGTATTCCCGGACCTTTTATTGTTAATTGTGACATTGCACTTTGATTAGGGTATAATACTGCAATTGTTCTTGGATTTGGAATTACTTGCGTATTAACAAATGTTTGACCACTGGTACCATTTGGATTCCATGAACTGGTTGGATTTATACTTGCATCATACTGTGTTTGAGAATCACTTTGAGTTCTTACCTGCGGACCATTTAATGTTGGATTATAATATTCAGATTGTGGTGCATCACTATATGGCACACCTGCAGTATAGGGTGTTTGATTATAGGGCTGAGTCATAACTGTTATATTTCTCAATGGTACAGCACCTAAATTTGAAATAAATAATGGCATGGTTACATATTGCCCAGATGTTAAAGTTAATTGTGGATTTGATACACTAATTTGCATTGCTCCAAAACTATGTGTTAATTGTATATGCGTTGGAATTTGTTTCTTAAAAAAGCCTGTATCAATATTTACAAATGCCTCTATTTGTAATCCTTGAGCAGGCACTTCTGCTGTTGGTGATATTGTAAAACTTATTGTTTTAATTAACCCTTTATTTAGACTTACACTTGTACTTGAAAATGTTAAAATACTTATTAAACTATTATCATCTCTTAATATTAAATTAGGAGCTAAATTTACAAAATCTTCTTCACATCTATTTTCTAAAGTTAGGTTTGCAGTATATTTTTCTTGCTGCGCATCAAAAAGATTTACTGCAATTTCATTAGGCGTTACTACTAAACAATCAGATTCTAAATCTGTATTTGAAATAAATGATAAATGTATTATTTGTCTTACTATTTCATTGCCATTTATTGTTCCGCTAATTACTAAATCTTGGTCACCATAAACTACCTGTGGAGAATCAACGGTTACACTAACTAATAATTTTGTTGTTGATTGTGGCAATAAATTTGTTTTAATATATTTATAATTAACAACAAATGCTTTGGCATCATCTCTTAATACTTGAAAACCTAAATTAGTAACTGGAAAATTTGATATGTTTGAAACATCAATTTCATAATCTCTTTGTAATTTTCCCTGTGGAATTCTAATTTCATGTTCTGTTTGAACACTTAAAACACCAAATCTAGAAACTATAAAACTACCTCTCGCAGTTACGTGTTGTGATGCTCTAACTTCATAGTTATAAACACCCGAAGGTAATGCATTTATTACATAGGATCCATTGGCACCTTTCTCATTTGTATTATCTCCTTTTAATAATACATTTGTAGTTCCATTATCTTCATTAATACTTATTATTGCGCTACCTACTTTTCCCTGTGCATCAGAAACATTAAATATAACTGGTTTTCCAAATTCAATCATACCTTCAGAATTCAAAGTAACATTTAAATTTTTCTGACCATCAATTCTAAAATCTAAATTTTTATTTATTCCTATTAAAGAACTTAAAAAAGATATGTTTCCATTACCTAATTTATTTGCTGTAAAATAAACTCTAAATTTTTTATGTTCATTTGCATTTAATATTAAATTATAACTTAAAGAATCTAAATTTCCATCCTTAGGATTAAAATTTATTACATCATCATCACTATTATTAAATGATGTTGTTTTCAATAAACTATTTGAATTAAAATCTAGATTTGTAGATATTGCGTTTTTTGAAAAGAAATCAAAATCTATTGCATAGGTTTCTCCCAATACTGCAGAAAAATCAGTATATTTAATATAGCCATCTGTAAAACTATAGGAATAGCAAACATCTGAAATATTTGAACATTCAAACAAACTTGAAAATACATTTATTTCTTCTGATTTTGATTCTGCATGTAATTTCTTCAATTTAGAATCCTGTGTAGTAATGGTTGATTTTGGATCACTGTTATATTCTTTTCCATCAAAAGAAGTTACTCTATAGTACATTAATAATTTATTTAAATCTAAAGCATTAGAAATATTTACTTTAACTTTTAATTCTGTTAAACCTTTGGGATTATTATAAATTATATTAACCCATTTATTTCTTATTCCTGCTCTACCAAATATTTGTAAATCTTTTATATTACTTTCATCAGAATTTTCAGTATAATACAAACCATATTCTTTTCCTACACTTGAAATTGAGTCTGCACCTAATATTGCATATTGCATTGATATTCCAGAAACATCCGGTTCTCCTAAACGTACATTAACAGTTCCACTAGTTTGATCTTTTGGCCAAATAACTGAATATTTAAAATAATAGGTAGAATCTAATTTTACTCCATTTAATTTATTTCCAAAAGCATCATAAACACCTAAAAATGATATTTTGGGTTCCTTTGAAATATCTAAAGGACTTAATGTTATTTCCATTTTATCCGCAACAGTTACTTGTTTAGTATAAACATTATCTTGACTATCCACAATTGTAACTTCTACTTCTTTTGCAGAACCAGGATAAAATTGTAAACTACCTTTTTCATTTGTGTTTCCATCAAAAAGAGTTTCTGTTTCTGTTTTAACGTTTACCTTTGCACCAATTAATGGTAAACCATTTATTCCATAAATATAAAGAGTACTTGTTTTTTGAACTGGTAATAAAGTTATTTCTATTTTATTATCTCCAGAAATTAATGGAGCTGTTTGTGTTCCAAATAATTCTTGAGTTGCAATATTTACTTTAATGGTTATATTTGGTTCTAACATTGCAGTGTATAATCCAGTTATTGAAGTTTTATTATCTGGGTAATATAATGGTAATTCTTTTTCATTATCCATTTGATAAATATCTACTATTGCATTGGGAACTGGTTTATTATCTTTTGTTGCTGCAAAAATATTTGTTCTTGCGGCAGTCTTTAAATCAATTCTTTTTAAAGTTAATTCAACTGATCCAAAATCTTTTTCTGAAACTACTTTTGATGTTGGATAATAATCTCCAATGGCATAGGCCGAAACAACATTGGCTCTTTTAATATCAATTCCAGAAAATTCTGCAAGACCATAAACATCCGTTGTTTTTGTATCAATAATTAAACCATTGTCAGAATAAACTGCAACCGTTGCACCAGTTAAATTATTTTTTGCTTCATCTTTAACAACAACACTTAATTTTGAACCACCAATTTCAAAATAAACATTTACTGTTTCTGTATTTGATCTCAATGTAATATTTTTATTTGTATCTTGAGAATCAAAGGTAACAAAACCATCCTTTGAAACAACATATCTTAATGGAATTCCTTTTGTAACATTGATTGGTACTTTTCCTTCTGCATCCGTAACTTCTTCTGCAACAGGAGATTTTGTTGTTGCATTATAAACTGTTATTTTTGCATTTTCAATGGGCTGTGAAAGAGCAGAAACAATAAAAGTTATTGTGCCCTGTTCACCAAATGAAATTTCCTTTGGTTCCAATTTCATATCAACGGTTTCATTTTGATTTGGAACAAATGGCTGTGATAATTCTAAATAACCTTCTTTATCTGCAACTATTTTCAAAGTTGATCCTAAAGGCATATTTGTTAATTGTAACATTCCCGAATCATCGGTTTTTCCAGAAAATAATAATTGATCATCGGTATCAAAAACATTTACATCTGCACCAGAAATAACTGTTTGAGTACCATTATCTAAAAATCTTAATTGAACTGAACCCAAAGGAATATCTTTTTCAAAAACTAAATTTAATGTTTTTGTGCCAGAATCTGCAGTAAAAGTACTATCTGAAGTTAATTTATAACCTGTTAATTGAGTTCCTATTGTAACTAGATCTCCTTTTGACAAACCAGCTACATCAATGGTTGCTCCAGTTTTTACTGTTCCTGTATATACTTGGACTTGACCCACACTTAATGTTAAAAATATAGGATCATTTATGGGACTGTTTCCAGAATCAACCATATTCACAGTTAAAGCTAGAGAAAATTTGAAAATTATGGTAACTAACAAAACAATAATTACAATCAATAATAAAACTAAAAATATTGAAAACCAATGGCTGGGGATTCCATGACTCTCTAAAAATTCATTATATTTGTTTATTGGAATTCCTTTATTACTTAAGAATTCACTCATTCCCTGATACTTTTCCTGTACTTTTTCGTTTATTTTCGCAAAAAAATCCCCAATTCCCATAAAATTCCCCTTCTTATTTTATGAGACTCTGTTGCATAATTTCAATTATTTTGAATGAAATTTGCAATTGTCCCATAATTAATCCCCTTTGTTAGCTAACTAATAGAATATTACCCATTAAGATTTATAAATGTATATATATTTTTTATATATATTACATATAAACGTGAGAAAAACAACAAATTAGATTATGGGTGTCAATAGTCTTGCCAATGATTGTTTAAAACGAGTAAATTTACTTGTAGAATAGAGATCCTTTTTTGTTACAGCCCTACAATCCAATAAATCTTTTAAAAAAACTTTTGATAATTCATCGGTAACTTTATAATCAAAAATGAATGCACTTGCTTCAAAATCCAAATTTAAACTTCTTGAATCTAGATTTGTTGATCCAATTGATGACAGATTATCTGAAATCAATAATTTTGTATGAATAAATCCTTTTTGATATTCATATATTTTAACACCCGCATCCAACAATTCCATATAAAATGTTTTTGAAGCATAGCTAGGAAAAACAGCATCATTTTTATCTGGTAATATTAAACGTACATCCACTCCTTTTAATGCTGTACTTTTCAAAGCCATTAGTAAAGCATCATCCGGTACAAAATAAGGAGTTTCTATCCAAAGTTTATTTTCTGAAGTAGTAATAGTTGAAAAAATAATTAATTTTAAATTCGCCCATCTATTATCTGGACCAGAAGGACTAATGTGTAAACTTGAATCTCCAACAATATTTATTTTAGGATATAACAAAGGATCATAGATATCATTTTTTGTTGCAAATCCCCAATCTCTAATAAATATTGATTGCAAAGAATAAACTGCCGAACCCGAAATTCTTAATTGCATATCTCTCCAAAAATTAAATTTGCCCCCATCCAAATATTCTTGACCAATATTTATTCCACCAATATAGCCTATTTGCCCATCAATAACACAAATTTTTCTATGATTTCTATGATTAATTTTACTTCTAAAAATTGAATAAAAAACAGGAATAAATTCTTCAATAATCACATTTTTTTCTTTTAAAGAATTCATTACTTTTTGAGGAAATGTTGCACTACCCATACCATCAATTAATATTCTTACTTTGACCCCTTCTGATGCTTTTTTTATTAATAAATCCATTACTTTTTTTCCCAAAGCATCATTTCTAAAAATATAATATTCCATGTGAATTGTATCTTTTGCATTTTCTAAATCTTTAAATAATTCAGGATAAAATTCATCCCCATTATTTAATATTTTTACTTTATTATTTGTTGAAAAAGGAAAATTTGTTGAATGCAATGCCAAATACATTGTATGTCTTTTATCTTTTATATCTTTTGAAAGTGTATCATGTTTTATACTTTCCTTTTGAGCATCTACAATTTCTTGAACAATTTTTTGATATCTTTTTTTGCCAAATTTCCAAGAATAATATTTCTTCTTAATTGATTCTCCAACCAAAAGATAAATTATTAGCCCAATTATAGGCAAAAATATTAATACTAACACCCAAGCAATTGTTTTATAGGGGTCTCTATTTTCCAATATTAATACTAAAACCAAATCTAAAATGTAAATAATAAATAGAGCTATTAAAACCCAAAAAAACCAAAGCATAATATAATATTATGTAGTAGGGTATATAAATTCTAGTCTAAACTTCATTTTAAACTAGCCTTTTTAAATATTTCCTTTCAATTTTAATTACTAATTAAATATTATATATAACTATAATCTAGACTTTTATTGTAAAAGTCATTAGTCCCATGGTGTAGTGGTCTATCATCCGAGGCTTTGGACCTCGGGACCTGAGTCCGAATCTCAGTGGGACTATAAACCCTTTTCTTTTAAAAAGAAAAGGTTCTAAAGTTTACTCCCAAAAGAAACGTTGCTTTGCAATTAGTATTGCTCTGCAATACTTTTGGCTAGGTAAAAATAAAAACAATTCCTTAAAGATGCTATTTATTTATTGTGAAGTTATATGTTTGAATTAATTGAAAAAGATTTAAAAAAAATAAATTCTGATTTAACACAAAAAAGTATTGATATATATACTAGAAATATTCGAATTGGTTTTCCTGAAGAATTATCTTTACTTGGATTATTTATTCCTTTTTTAGACTGTGGAACAAAAGAAGAAAAACAACAGACAAGAGAATTAATTAAGAAATATTTGGAAAATCCTTTAG
>CAIWXP010000182.1 GCA_903916665.1 Candidatus Iainarchaeum sp.
AGAGCATTGAAGAGTTTTTTATAAAAAACTCTTTTTTATTTTATTTTAATTTTTGTGATGTTATGCCAGAATTAAGAAAATTAATAGATGTATTAAAAAGAAGAAGAGAAACAAAACATCAAGAAAGAGTTGGGCATCCCGAGTATGTTACATCAAAAGAATTAAAATCACATAAAACTTTGAATCCTGAAGAATTATTTAGTAGAATTTCAAATATATGGGGCTTAGATTTTGATCAAGTTTCTCCCAGATTGAAATTAATTATGGATCCTAATAGTGGACCGGGATATTATGATAAAAGAACACATACTGTAATTTTTAATTTAATAAATTTGAGATATGTAACTGACCTTGAAAATACAATTTCTCATGAGCAAACTCATGCAGGAGATAATTTACTAAGTATGTCATCTTTTAAAAAAAAACAATCTGGCATTGCAAATGCATTTTCAGAATTAGCTATTTTTTTTGGAGCTTATCCTAAAGAGTTACAAGCAAAGTTAAAATCAGAAGCATTAGCTGCAATTTCAGAACCCTCAAATTCTAACATTGCAAGTTATGAAAAGGAAGTTGAAGTAACAAAATTATCTTATAAAGAATTACCTGCGCTTTGGTTTTTAAGTAATTTGCTAGTTTTGCCTAGAGCAATGATTTTTGGAAGAAGTATTGAATTTAAATATTTAAAACCAGTATTATATTCACTTTTTGAAAAACATGGAATAGATGGAATTATTTTATTTCTTGTGAATCCTCCCAGTACTATTGGCGCTTTAGAAACTAAAATTTGGAACTGGCGAGCAGTTAGAACTGGATTATTAGAACCCAATGGTGGATTAACACAAAAAGGTGTTGATGCAGTAAGAAAATTATTGCCTAGGGAAATGTTATTAAGAAAAATTGATCAAATGAAAGCTAATCAAAGTCAAAATTTGTGATGTTATGAATAATTTAATTTCATTGCCAACTGGAAGAACATTAGAGAATCCTAATTTTGAAATAAAAAAATATTTTAGTAAGTTTGATTTAGATGGTATAGAATTAACAATGTTAAAAAAAGAAAGACTTTATAATTTTAAATTAAATAAAGAAGATAAATTGTGGTTAAAAGATCTAGATTATGTTAGTTTACATGCTCCTAATCACATAATTTCCGAAGCAAAAGATAAAAAAGAACAAATAAAACAATTAGATTTACTTTGCGATTTATATAATAAAGTAGATGCAAAAACAATTGTTTTTCATCCACATCAATTTCCAGAAATATTAGCAAAGAAATATGATTGGAAAATTTTTTTGGAAAATATGTCTTTCAAAAATTATTTGGATAATAATGTAGTTATTAATGGTATTTTAAAAAGTAAATATAGTTTTTGTTTGGATACTGCACATGCAACTGATTTTGGAATAAAAGAAATAGAGAGGTTGTATAATTTATTAGAACATAAATTATCACAAATACATTTGAGTTCACAAATAAAGAAGGTGCATCATTGTAGTTTAACAATTGCACCAAAGATATTTATGAATTCGTTAAAACCAATATTAAAAACAAATGTCCCATTAGTTTTAGAGATAGATGACATGTGGAAAAATAAAGCATCAGTAAATAAGGAAATAAAATATGCAAAAGAATTATTTAATTAATTTTTATTTTTGCACAGGATTAAATCTTTTTAATTGATGAATTAGGTTAGTTAATTCTCGAATCCATAATAATGCTGCACTACCAGTATATAATTTTTCATATTCTTGTAATGCAACTTCTAAATTACTAATTGCAACATATATTGATCCGGATTCACCAACAATTCTTTTAATTAAATCAGAATTTCTGTCAGTAAATGATACTCTTTTTTGATTTGATAAAACAAATCCATTTTTATCCATTGTATCTTTTTCCAATGTGTTTGCAATAAAAAATTCAATTAACAAATCATACATTTTCGGAGAAATACTTTTTGCTCTTTGAGGAGGTATAAATCTTCGTCCTTGAGATTCCAATGGTTTTAAATTATCTCTTTCTCTAAATAGAGTTGTTGGTCTTCTAACTGTTGCTTTTGCGATTTCCCAAGTTCTAGAAGTAGAAGTTTTTACAACGTGTGGATGAGTATATCTAGGTGACATAAAATCATTTTTCCTTTTTACATTTGCTTTTATAATATGCTAGAACTTCTGCGTAGCTCCAACCCTTTGCATCTTTCATAGTATAGCCTAAAAGTTTAACATATTTTTCTATTAATGTTTTGCTAGGAGCTTCAATTTCTAACAAAGTTGGTTCATTGATATAGGTATCCAATTCAAAATGAACATTATCAATATGGTATTCAGTTCTGTGTTTTTTCATTTCGATTTTTATGGCATAACCCAATAGTTTTAATATTTTCTTCATTTCTTCAAAGTCTGAAACTTTAACTTCAT
>CAIWXP010000183.1 GCA_903916665.1 Candidatus Iainarchaeum sp.
CGATCCATTTAATTTGGCAAATGCATCCAGGAAAATATAATTATTAATATCTAAATCTAATAAATTAATTGTTAATTTATTTGGAAAATTAAAAGGATAATTGTATATTGGAGCATAGGCATAAGAACACTCATTCAAAGGAATTATATTTAAATAATAACTTCCTGTATTCAAATCGCCTATTTTTGCTTCTAGGTTTGAACTTACATCATTTAATTCGGACATTAAATTTGAATCTTTATAAACAGAAACATAAAAATTACAACCATCGTTAGCATCCAATGTTAAAGATAAATAATTTCCATCAAAAAAACCAAATTCGAAAACTTTTGATGCTGCCAATGTATTTACATTAACTACAACATTAGAATCCATCAAAGAATATAAATTTTCATTATAATTCACATCTGCCCTTACTGTATAAGTACCTGCATTTAAATCTAAAAATTGAGTACTTCCTTGACTATCTGTAGTTTGTGATAGAGAATTATTTAATAAAGTTATCTTTACTCCAGAAACAGGATTATTTGTATTTGCATCTATTGCTTTTACAACTAAATTATTTGTTTGTATAACAGGTTTTGGTTGTTCCGCATTCAATATAATAGAACAATTATTTTCAACACACGGTTTATCATAGGGTAAGAATCCAGGAACTGTTCCACTTATTTGCAAAGAACCACAATCAGAATCTTTTGAATAATCTTTAGTACCACTAATTGATATTAAATCTGTTTTACCAGAATTTATACATTTAACAGTTAATGTAATTTGAGAATTATACAGCAAAGTTACATCAGGTGATTTATACACTGATAATTTAACAATTGTTAATTTAGGAGCTGGAATATCTGGTACAGATACTGGTTTAGTAATATCAACTCTATAACTTGAGTCTGCTATGGTGTATTTTTTTGTTAACTCATAACCTTCTGTTTTTACTTCTAAATTAATATCTTTACCTTCGGGCAAATTAACGAGCAAAAGGTTTTGCTGTGTTGTTAAATCTTTAACAACGTCATCATAGGATATTGTTAAATCTAAATTGTCTGTAACTGGTTGTTTATTTAAATAAAAAGAAAAGGTAACATCCATAGTCTTAGGAATCAAAAAATAAATCAGAATACTTACTAATAATACAGCTACTACCACAACACCAATATAAATATACTTTTTAGGTATTGCCTTAAATTGTTCTGAAAAACTTTTGGTTTTTGCTTGACTAATTTCTCCTCTTAGTTCTGCTTCAATATTCTGGTCATAATCATTATTTTGTTCCATAGTATCACATAATAGCTATTTTTATTTAAATCTTACTGTTGTTCACCTAATAATTTGAATATATTCCAATAGTATAAATATTTTCCTTCTTTATTTAAATAACACATATTGCTTTTTCCAATCTCATCAACTATATTTGATATGCTTTCAACACCATCTACTATATTTTGAGAATCTAATCCTTTTTGCAAAACATAGACCAAATATTCTGATATGTCAGAATAATCTAATCCTTCCTTCTTTTGTGATTTAACGGTTATAGATCCATCATTGGAGCTTTCAATAACATCATAGTATAAACTTGCAGGATAAAATAAATTGTTTTTCTTAACAAATAATTTTGCATAGGTTGCACCATTTATAGTATTGGTATAATCTAAATTCTCATTTACCTGTTTAATATGTAAATCATTTGGTGCAAAATATAGTTCTCCATTTCCACCAATATTTGAAGATAAACTTACTTCCCCTTTTAATGCAATTGGTAAATTATCTAAAGTATATACTGTTTTATTTAAAGTATAATCAAATAATGCAGATTTACTTTTATCTGTTGAATAAGTTTTACTTGAATCATATTTTAATAGAGTATCTATTGTTGTGCCAATCCCATAATCAGGCGTAGGAGTGTAGGGCATATAATAAAATAAATGATCTGGCATTAAATAGGTATTAAAAGATAAATATACTCTAAAATTATTATCTGAATCTACAATTAATCTTGCATCATAGATTCCGGATTGTAATACTCCAATTGGTTCTTGTTTATAGGATAAAAATGAAATATTTAATCCCGAATTTTGTAAAAATCCTTTTTGTTGATAAATATCCAATGCTTCTTTTGTATAATTATCATATAATAATTGTACCTTAAAACTAGATTCTGCATTTAATTTTGCTTTGGCCTGTAAATAATTTACAAACTGTTTTAAATTACAACCATATTGTGATCCAAAGTCACAATTAACATCATCAGTAAAACTTATTTTAGGCATAGCATCTTGACCAGTTAAACCGCCACCAAAACAATTTGATATTTGTGCAGCCATAAATCCTGGCTTTGGTTTTTCTTTATATACTCTAATATTTGAACTATTGGCTTTTATAATAGCAATAAATTCCAGTGTAAAAGTAGTTAATTGACCAATATTATAGCCACATTCCGAACTATTAACTGTACAAACTATATCAACATTATAATTTAATTTAACAAAGGATTTAAAATCTAAAATTGAACTATAATCAATGTCCGCGCCATTATATGCAGTACCAACTGCTTGACCAAAATTAATTACAGATTGCGAATTTCTCATTAAATTAATCCATTTAGATTTAACATAACCCACATAAGCATCATAGTAATTTGTAGTTGCAGTAACATATTTTTTAGCCTCGGCATCAGAATAATATTTTTTCTGTAAATTATTTGACTGTATGTTTGATGAAATATAATCTTTTAAACTATTTTCTCCATTCTTTCCATAGACAGTATCTAAACCATTACAACTATAATTAACTACAGAATCTGAATTTGGACCCGCATCGGTCGAATCTTTTAAAATAAACGATTTAGTTATGTAACTGTTATTATAATTATCAAAAAATAATTTTGAATAGGCTAAATATATAGGATCTGTTTCTGCTAAATTTATATCATTACCTGAACTATCTTTAGTTGACATAACTAATTTATCTAAACAAATCTTTGTTGTTTTATCTGTTCCGCTATACTCTAAAGGATAGTAAATAGTATAGTCTTTAAAATTAGAATTCAAAACAGAATTTATTGATTTATAGGCATCATCAGAAGTAAAATTAATTATATTTCCAAAACTAATTCCTGTATTTGTTAAAAGATAATTATTAATAGTTTTATCTACTTCTACAGCATCATTAAAAATAACATTATTTGTACTATCAATGGTTGCATCACTAAATTTTTCTCTTTTTACATCATCAGTAATATTTGTTAATTTACAAATTGTTAAAATAGAATAGGTTCCTTCCCCCCAATCACAACCACCCCAATAATCATCATCTAAAGAAACATAGCCCCCAAAAAGATATTCTTTCACACCAGGAGATAAACTATCATTAGTCCAAAAGGATTTCTCAAAGCCCCATAAATCACCTTGTTGTTTATTGGCCATATATATTTTAACTGGTTCAAAACCATTTGGACAAAAAGTTGCTGCACTATTATGTATTCCATAACACCAGCCCTTAACACTAGCCGTACCTAAGTTAATAAAGTATGGAAAATCTTGATTGTTTTTTATTTCTGTACCTATTTGTTCAACATATTTACTAAGGTATTCTTTATATTGTATAGGATCTTTATAATTATCTTTCCCAAAAAATTTACTTGTATCTTCACCCGCAAAACTATTCATAAAATCAAAAGAATAATCTTTTTTTGACGGTATACTTTTTGAATAAATAAAATATCTAAAATTTGGAGCTTCCCATAACCAACCACCAAATTCATCAGTAGCAAATAATTTAAAACTATATTTTGAAAAATCCCCATTTACTTTATCTTTTAATACTTCATTATAATTATCATATTTATAGGTATTTTGATCTTGACCGTTCTTAATACCTGTTAAAAAATAAAATAAATTATCACGAAAAGGGTGCCATATGCTAAATTCGGGTATTATTATATCATTATAAATACTACTTACAACTGATTCTAATCCATGTGGATAATATTCGTTTTTATAAACAGTAACTGGCAAATTATTATTCAAATCAGTAATGAATGGATTTTTTAAAAAATATTTGTTTTGTGTAGAACTTTCAACATTTATCTTTAAATCTTTAACATAATCGATGGTAGTAGAATTATCTAATTTGTATAAACTTAATAATACGGCTCCAGAAAAATTATCTGGTCTATCTAAACTAAAATTAATATTTTGATCAGGATCTAAAGTTATTTTGTTACCAAAAGATACTGGATAATTCACAGATGAAATCGATAAATAATCATCATTAACTTTACAATATTCATCATCGGATTTACACAATTGAATAGTTACTGGCTTATTACAGCCGTTGCTAATTTGTAATGGTAAAGAGTCAAATTCAAAATAATCAGTAACCTGATCTCCTGGAAATGTTGCTGGTAAATCTGCGTTATCTGCCATTTTTGCTTCTCCGGGTTTCTCTATAATATTTCCTTGAGCTTTTGATCTTTCACCATCCAAATAATATGGAAATTGATAACCGTCTGTGCCCTCTAATGAAAACAAATCTTTATTTTGATTAGTTGTATCAACACCAAAGTATAAACAATTTTCATAGGCTCTGAAAGATACATCCAATTTTAAATTTTTAGGAATTGAATTAGTAGAATTATAATTTGATTGATCTGTTGAATAGCCCCCTAAAACATTAAATGTTAAATGTGCATCAACATTAGACATTGCTAAATCATTCAAATCATCAACAGATAATTTAATTCCGTAGGTATAATCTTGACCAGCTAAAACAACTTCTGGCAAAGGAATAATTAGGTTTTTACTAATTATACTAGAATATTTATCTTTACCATCTTTTGAAATTTTTATTGCAATAGGAATATCTGAATTAACACTTAAATTAACATCTTTAAATTTATAATTAGAAAGACCATTAAGTTCACAATTATTAATAATATGTAAATCAAAACTTTCTTCACTAGCTTCTAAAAAAGTTACATTTGATATTTCTTTATCATCTTTTCTTAAATCAACCTGCAAACAATCATCACTATTACTCGGCTCTCCATTAAATATAAACTTAATATCCAAAGGTATATTCTTTGTAAATACTGTATCCAACAATGATTCTATTGTTGTTAAAAAAGAATTATCAACATTTACTGGAATATATTTAAAATTTAAAAATGAGCTAAACAAAGATATATCTGGTGCCATCATTAAAGCATCAGGATTAAAAGAAATTGGTAAACTTAACTTATCGTTTGAATGCAATAAAGACCCATCTTTAAATTTGCCTTCCATAACATCTTTTTTAAATAATAAATTTACAAAATCTATGAAAACAGAAGAATCCCAATAATATTTTAAATCATAAATATTCAAATCATAGTTTGAGGTATTATTTATATCAACAAAAACATTTGGCTTTGTACCATCTGTAGGATAATTTATTGTTGCAGATAATTTATCTTTAACAGTAAAAAAATTAAAATCAGAAACAATTTCTTTTGCAAATGGTTGATAGCTTTGCTTAAAAACAACTATTTTAATTTTATCGCCTATACCTAAAGGATTTGTAGTTACATCAATTGAACCATCATTACCCGTATAACTAGTATTAACATATTTCCATATTCCATTAAATGAATCATAGTATTTAACTTCTGCACCTACAACAGGGCCAACATCATTTGTTACTCTAATTAAAATATCATTTTTAATATAGGGCACTATTATATCATTTGGTTTTACTTCAACATTTAATTTTGCTTTATCACTAGAAGTTAAATTTATTTTATATTCTCCGTAAGTATTATTCCAATCATCTTTATATAATTTAAACACCATTGAACTACTATCTGGTGTTAATAATTGATAATCAAAATTAAAATCAATATAATTTCTATAGTCTATTATTTGATCATTTAAATATATTGGACCGCTTGATAAGCCAGATTCTGTTTTATTTCCAAAAATATCTGTGATTGATAATTTTCCTTGAAGAATATTTAAAAATAATTCACCAACATCCTGTTTAATACTTGAACTCCCTGATTCTTTTAAATTATAAATTGCCATTTTTTTAATATCTGAATTGTTATCAAATAATATTTTACCAAAAACATTTCCTTTAGATGCAATTTCATGACTATTACTTAATGCATCATTCCCTGAATAGGCATTAACACATATAGGATCAGAACAAATTTGAGTACCTAATTTTCTAGAAATATTATTTAAACTTAAATCTTTTTTATCAGTACCAAACCAATACCAGAAAGAAATACTATCTCCGCCGGGTGTTGATAAAATAACATTATTTGTTATTAAAACTCTAATTGAATACATTATTTCAGTTTCATTATCAAAAGTACTTTCAAAATCTGCTTCAGATGTAAAACTTTTTGATTTAAATAAGAAATTATCATCTGTATTTGCACCAATTAATTTTGTATCATCAAAAGAACTATTATAATTTGAATAAAAAATAGTATTTCCTAAACTATCCATTGATATTACTTGTAGTTTTGATAACTCTATATTTTCATCTGTTTTATTTCCCGCAATTCCATAAAAAAATAATTTATTTGGTTTGTTTTTTGGCACTTTAACTTTAAATGCATAGTAATATTCATTCATAGGTAAAAGTTCATTTGCGGGTTTTGACAATTGACTATCAGAATAAATTCCTTGAAATTCTATTGTTAATTTTTCCAAAGGGTTGTTTGGAATTATTGGAGTTAATTCTAAATTAAAACTATAGCTACCATTATTTTCCATAAAAAATGTTTGAGAATATAAATCAAGATAATCCTGCTTTGTCACTTTAAAATAAACACTTTCTAAACTTTTAATTTGTGTTGATGCACAATTTTGATTTTTATCGACAAAAAATGTTGATTCCAATCCTCTCTCACTAGAATAAACTTCAATTATTGCATCCCCAATTGGTTTTTTATTATCAGTTAAACAAACATTTACTGTAGAATTGCCCCAGGCAACAGGTAAAACAACAGAAACTGATGTTAATGATAATGATTTTGATTCCTGAACATTAAACGTTGCAATTCCAGATAAATAATTATGTTTTAATTTTACATCATATTGTCCTTTAGGCAATATTAAATAGTATATTCCATTATAATCTGTTGTTATTATGCCTATGTTTGTTAGGTATTCTTTATTTTCATTTTCAAACCAAATTCTTGCGAAAGGAATTGGATTTTGCGTAGTTGAATCAATTACTTGAACAACCACATTCTGATCAGTAAAAGAATTATATTTTCTAATTGTTTTTTCTATTGTTTTGTCCCCTGAATTTTGATCATAATTTACAGTTATATCTTCAGAAAGATATTTATCATTATAGGGTACATCTAAAGATGATGATATAATATAATTGCCTTGGTTTACCAATGGAAATACAGTTTGAGTATTAGAATCATATTTTTTAGTTTCTAAAATATTTTGATTTTCATCCTTTAAAAAAATAGTACCACTAACAAAATTATCATCTTCTACTTTAAAATTAATATTTAAATTTCCCATGGGCAAAACATCTAAAACAAATGATACAGTTACTGCATTTCCTGCGGTTATTATTGCTTGTTTAGTTTGTGCAGCATACTTTCCACTAGGATCTGATAAAATAATATTATAGGTTCCTGATAATAATTCTGAGCTATAGGATCCAAAATCTCCAGTTATACCAGAATCAATTAATTCTTTAGTTTCAGAATTATCTCTTATTTCTAAGGTCATATTACTTGCTGGTTTTCCATCTTTACCATTAACATATACAATTAATTTATTTTTGGGAACATTTTGCATAACTTTTACATCTGAACTTAAATTATCTTGAACTAATATTTTACACATTCCAAAATTACAATTTTGCTTTACTCCTGGATAATTATCAATATTAGCGATGATTGAAACAGTATTACAAGGAATCTTTTGATCATTTAAAACTCCTTTAATTAAATTATATTGCATATTAAAATCTTGACATGATACACTAATTACAGCATCTTTTTGTAATGTTCCATTTTGAGTAACCAATATAAATGAAAATAAATTCTCCTTTTGATCTGTTTTAGTTGTTGTAATTGTTGAATTTGAAACAATATTTAAAATAATTTCTGATTTATTTGTTATAAATTGTTTTGTTGTTTGAGTCATATCTTTTAATGTTATCTTAGCATTAATTGTTGAATCGCTTAAAGCATTAAATGTAACCGGGCCTTTAACATTTCTTCCTGTGCCAACTAATTCAACTGGATCTTTTGATGTTAATGTGATTGTATAGGAATCAGTTAACAATTTTCCATCTAGATTTATTTTCAAAGTATAACTATTCATAGCAGATGAAAATACAGTAAAATAAACTATTACTGCAATAATAATTAAAAATAATACTAAAAAGAAAATCATTGAAGGCATTACTTTATCAATTACATTTGTTACACTTCGTAAATGTAATTTATCAATAAGAGAGTAATATTTATTTGATAATTTTTTATACCAACTTTCATTCAAAGTTAATTCTTTGTTTTTAGGAGGTTCTTGAATATCTATATTTCTATCAAGGCTTGTTTCGTTTAAATTATCAGCCATTTAAATCACTCTTGACCTAATAATATATTTGTAATGTTCCAATAGTAAATATACTCGTTATCTTTCATTGTATAACAAATATCGCTAGTAGCTATTTTATCATTTATTTCAGACATATTACTAACTTGATAAACTTGTGCATCGGTATCTACAGAAGTATTTGATTTAACAACATAGGCCAAATATAATTGATCATCACTATAATCAACGTTGGGTCTTTTCTTTATTGTTACTGTTGAATTATCTTCTGATTTTATTACATCGTAGGTTATACCTGCAGAATAAATCTTATCATTCTTTTTAACAAATATACCTTCGTAGGATACTTCACCTTTCATATCCACAGATAAATCATCGGCAATTAAAGTTATTGGTTTTATTCTTAATTCATTTGGATAAAATGTAATTTCACCATTTCCTCCAATATCAGTTAAGGCAACTCTTCCAACCATGGTAATAGGTAAATTATCTTTAGAATATAAACTTTCAATTAAATTATAGGTAAACAAAGGAGAGATGTTTGTGTTTGTAGAATTAGGATAGGAGATTCCAGATTTATAAAAAAGTGTTCCACCAATTGTTGTACCAATACCATAGTCCGGATTTGGTGTATAAGGCATATAATAAAATAAATGATCGGGCATCAAATAAGTTTCATAGGTCAAATAAACTTTGAAATTAGTATCTGATTCTTTATATAAAGTTCCACTATATATTCCTGTTGGCAATATACCCAATGATTCTCCACTAGAAGATAGGAAAGATACAGTTACATTTTTGTTACTTAAAAATGATTTATTATAAATATCCAATGCTTCTCTTGTATAATTATCATATAATAATTGTGCAACAAAATCAACTTTAGTTCCATTATTACTATTTGATAAAACTTTTAAATAATCTACAAAATCAGACATATTACAAATATATTTTGATCCTACACTACAATCATTAACTTTTTCATTAAAACTAATTTTAGGAATTACATCAGATCCAGTCATACCCCCACCAAAACAATTTGAGTTTTCATTAACAACATATTTCGGTTTTGGTAATTCTTTATATAATCTTACTCCTGATGCTTCACCAGTAATATCCAACTTATCATAGGACACTTCATTAAAATCTCTATCAATAGCATAAAAATTTGGTCTAAATTTATCTTTATTTAATCTACAAACTGTTAATATTTTATAGTCTCCCATGCCTGTATTTCTATATCCTTTCCCGCCCATGGTATCCAATCCAATATCTCCACCAAAGATATAGGCTTTATAACCATTTTCAATATAAGGATCTTTTACCATAAACTTTTTAGTTATTGAATCTTCTCCGCCATGAACTAATTCTAAAGTAATATTAACAGGATCATAATTCTCAGGACAGAAAGTTACTGCCGAAACATTTGTTCCACCACCACTATTTCCTCTAAAAAAACCAAATGCCGCATTAATAAAATATGGATATTTCTCTTCATTTAATTTTGTACCTATTTCTTTAACATAATCATATATTTGATGGTAGGGTATTGGGTCTAAATAATGTCCAGTAAAATATACTTCGTGTATTTTACACTGATCAAAATAATCTGAATTTTCATTAATTGAACTAAAATCATAATTTAATTTTGGAAATAAACTATAATTTTCATCTCCAACATATACCATATAGGCATAACCTGCTCCTTCATGTTCCTGTGTTCCACAAGTAGAAGAACAGTGTGATTGATAAGCACCACAAAAATCATCATAACTTCTTCCAGCAATAGTATCCAATCCTGCATCTCTATAAATATCATCCCAATATTGATAACCATCAAATACTAGACTTAAAAATCCTTTTTTAATAATATTTGAGTATTCCATACTTCCTACACTAAATCCACAACCTCCACCACCTACAGATTTAGGAGATCCTGCACCAGAAGTATCTTCCCAATCACCATGGGTTTTAAAAAAATAATTACTATCTGATAATTTTCCTCCAAATAAAATAGCATTTACATCAAATTTACCCTTTATTACTGATCCAACTCTACAATTTCTACCATCATTGTCCCAAAATGGAGAATCTGGAACATTATTACTCAAAAGAGTATAATAATCCATATTAGGATAATATTCATTTTTGAAATAATAAAAAGGCATTTTTGTATTCATATCTAAAATAAATGGATTAACAACAAAATTATTTGCACCTACAGATCCTTCTATATTTATTTTTACATCTTTAACAATTTGATTAATTTCTCTTGTTTCAGTTGAATTATCTTCAATACTTAATAATGTTAATGGAATTATTGCTGCTCCAGAAAAACTATCTGGTCTCATTAATGAAAATTTATAATTTTGGTCAGCAGCTAAATTTATTTCTGTATTGGGTTGCCCCAAGAAAGAACTTGATACTAAATCCAATGGTTCAGTACCAGATATGTTACAATATTTGTCCAAATCAGGATTATTAGTATTACAAAGTTTAAAATTAATTGTCTTACCACAACCATTACTTACTACTAATGGTAATTCGGTAATTTCATATCTATCATTATAAACATTTTTAGCATTTACTGAATCCTGTGAATCTAAACTATCTCTTGAATAAAGTATAGTTTCATTATTATCTACTGCTCTTTCACCCACTAAATAATAAGGTAATTTTAAAATATCTGTATTTTCTAAAATATAATCATTTTCACTTGCACCAATTGTTTTTGCAGTATCGCTATCTAAACCAAATTTCAAACAATCTTCTGCAGTTTTAAATTGCAACGATAATGTTTCGTTGGTTGATTTAGAATCTAATAAATCAGCTGATGCAGTAGATTTATATTTTCCAACAACATCTGCAGTTAAATCAAAGGCTGCACTAGACATTGCTAATTCATTAAAATCACCCACAACATCTAATTTCAAAATATATACTGCTGGTTCAACATCTGAACCCCCATCTAAAGAATATTTTAAAGGGATTTGTTTATCTTTATTAGTATTTCCAGAAAATAATACTTCTCCAGTTTTATCAGAAACTTCAACACTAATATCTAAACCAGTATTTAATTCTAAAAACACATCCTTAAATTTATATTTAAATCCATTGGCTAAAGTACAATCATTAAAAACTCTTAAATATACTTTATCTTCTTTTGAATCTAAAAATACAATATCTTTTAATGGTGCAGTTTCTGCAGATTCAAATTGTAATCTTAAACAAGGTTCATTTCCTGGTTTACCTTCAAAACCAAAATTAAAAGTAATGGGTATATTTTTATACATTCTTATATCGTTTGATTTTGCAATTAATTCAGATACCCCATCTTTTGGTGTAAAATTAAAATACAAAGATCCAGAAATTGTTTTGGTTCCATCTAAAGTTTGTAATAATTGTGGATCATAAACAACTGGTAAACTTAATTTCTTTTCAGTATCTGTTGAATGCAATATAAATCCATTGGCAAATTTATTTGTCATGTTTTCAATTGTTAAAAATCTATTAATAAATTCTTCATCTGTTTTTGTATAATCCCAATAATAATTCAAATCATAAATATTTAAATCATAGCCCAAATCATTTTGAACTTCTACTTCTTTTTGTGGATTTGCAGGATCAGTAGGATAAATAACATTAATAGTTAGTGGTCCCTTTGGATCAAAGCCATTAAAATCAGAATTTATTTCTTTAACATTAGCTTTATAATTATCTGCCGATACAACTAATTTAATTTTGTCATTTCTTGCAACAGGATTTGTATTTAATTCAACATAGCCTGTTTTATCAGTATAGGCTGTTTTATCATTTAATAAATGCCAATTACTATTTGAATATTCATAATATTTAATTTCTGCACCATGCACTGGATAATTATCTTGACCCAAAACAACTAATTTAATATCATTAGAAATATAGGGTACAATATAATCAGGATAATTTACTGTTAATTCACCATTGGCACTATTCATAAATTGTAAAGAATAAACTGTATTATTTATATCCCAAAAATCTTTATATGCATTAAAATTCAAACTAGCTGAATTGTTAGTAACTAAACTATAATTAAAATCAAAATCTAAATATTGACCTTGATTAACTGGTTGATTATCAACATATATTGGTCCAGAACTCATTGCTTTCGAATCTTTAGAGCCATCAACATTATTTATACCATATTCTGCACCATTTAATGCAACACTTAAATCCAATAATTCTGCTTTTGATTTAATTGCTTTTTCGTCAGAATTATACAATGCAAAATTATAATCTTTATTACTAAATCTTACCTTACCATATATTCTACCAACAGCAGATGCATTATAGGGACTAGTTATTGAATTGTTTGCAGAATCATAGGCATCAACACAAATTTCTGTTTCACAAATATTTGTACCTATTTTCTTAACTATTTTTGTTAAATTTATTTTATCATTGTCTAAACCAAAACCATAATTAAAAACAATTGAATCACCATTTACTGCACTAGGATTAACATTTGTTGTTATACTTGTTTTAACAACATATTGCAATTCAACATCATTTTCTGCAGGTGCATCAAATCTATGAATATTTGCAAAACTCTTTGCTTTATATGCGAAATCATCTTCCACATCTAAAATAGTTCCACTCATCAAATCCAAATTATTTTGTTTATAATCTGGATAATAATTTATAATTCCTGAATCATTTACTAATCTTGTTTGCATTTTTGAATTAGTTGCATTTTCATCTTTTAAATCACCGGTTACACCAACAAATTTTATTGTTCTATTATTATTAACATAGGCTTTAGGCACTTTAACTTTAAAAGAATAATAGTAATCCTTTGAAGTATCTAATTTTGTTGCAGGTTCTTTTAAATATGAATCATTATAAATACCATCAAATTGATAATCTAAATTTTGAACAGGCTCAACAGGTCTTGTTTTTTCTAATACTATATCAATGTTATAAGTTTCATTATTTAAAACAAAATATGTTTGAGTATATTTTTCATAATAATCTGTTTTTTTAACATGGAAATAAATATTTTCTAAACTTTTTACTTGTTTTGTTGCACAATTATTTTGAGCATCCAAATAAAAACTAGATTCTAAACCATCTGTACTATACACATCAACATAGGCATCATTTAAATCGCCGTTAGAAATATCTTTTAAACAAACATTAATTGTTGCATTACCCCATGCTACTGCTAAAGAAACATTTTTTGTTGTCATTGTTAATGATTTTGTTTGGTCAACAGAAAATCCTTGTATTCCAGATAAATAATAATGTTTCAAATTAACATTATAACTACCAACGGGCATAACTTTATAAAAAATACCATTTGCATCTGTTAAAACAAATGCGCCATCAACACCATAGTCTAATAAACTACCATCAACAGAAGTAAACCAAATTTTTGCAAAGGGAATTGGATTTTGTGTAGTTGAGTCAATTACTTGAACAACCACATTCTGATCTGTGAAAGGATTTGTTTTTCTTATACTGTATTTTACATCCATATCTCCAGAATCTTTATCATAGGTAATTGGTAAAACATCTGCAATATAATCATTTGTTTTATCTGCACTTAATGATAATGATAAATTATAACTTCCTTTTTTAGTTATTGGCATTACCAAAGAATTATTAGAATCAAAAGGTTTTGATTGCAAAATTAATTGATTTGCATCTTTAAAAAATAATGTGCCATTAACATAATTTTTATCTTCAACATCAAAACTAATATTTAAATTTCCAATTGCTTTTTCTTGCATAGTAAAATAAATTGGATTTTGGTTTCCTGCATGTACTTCTACATTTTGTGTTTGTGATGCATACACATTATTTGGATCTGAAACTAAAATAACATATTTTCCTTCTGCTAAATCAATATTATATGCACCAAAATCTTTTGTTTTTCCAGAATCAATTAATTCTTGACCTGTAGAATCTTCTCTTACTTCAACAGTAAAATCTTTTATTGGATCATTATTTGCATATCTTACATAAACAACTAATCTATTTTTTGTTAAATTAACTGGCGCTTTACTTAAATTATCAACAAACATTAATCTACAAAGACCAGGATTACAACTTTGTTTTACACTAGGATAGTTTTCAACATTTGCAGTTATACTAACATTATCACAACTAATTTTAATATCACTCAAATTTCCTTTTACAACTGGCAATTCATTATTATAATCTTGACATTCTATTTTAACTTTTCCATCTTTTTCTAAAAAACCATTTTGAGTATTAAAAATAAATGAAAATATATTCTCTTTTTGTTTTGTTACTGCTTTTGAATCAGATTTTGTTGGAGAAGTTAAACTTAATACAATTTCTGATTTATTTGTTGTAAATTGTTTTATTATGGGCGTTAAATCTTTTAATGTTACTTTAGCATTAATTGTTGAATCGCTTAAAGCATTAAATATAACCGGGCCTTTAATATTTTTTCCTGTACCAACTAATTCAACTGGATCTTTTGATGTTAATGTAATTGTATAGGAATCAGTTAATAATTTTCCATCTAGATTTATTTTCAAAGTATAGCTATTCATACCCGATGAAAATGCAGTAAAATAAACTATTATTGCAATAATAATTAAAAATAATACTAAA
>CAIWXP010000184.1 GCA_903916665.1 Candidatus Iainarchaeum sp.
GCTCATAATCAACTAATTAATTATATAAAAACACAAGTACCTAATAATTCTATTTTAGCTTTAGAAACAACCATGCATCAGTTTAACCTTTTACATTTAGCTTTAGAAAAATATTTTACAGGTAAAGCAAAACAGTATTCTAGTAGGAAGTTAAATTTTGTTTTTGATATTGATTTTGTTCAAAAGTCTTTAAATCCTAGGAAGAATGAAATGCCACATGATATTTGGTATGCTATGTTAGAATTATTCTTTGTGTGTAGACAAAAGAATATTAATATTGTACCTATTGAAACAGTAAATGTTTTAGCAAATCCAAAAAGAAATAAAGATTATGAAAAGGACCAAGTAAGAGAAGAGGGTTTTGCAAGACAAATAAAAGCTTTGTTAGCAGGAAAACCAAAAGGCAAAGTATTTGTTTATACTGGTTCTTCTCATACCTTTGGATTAAGTGAAGAATTAACAAGATTAGGAATTTCAAATACGACTAATACTAGTTTTTATGACCCTAGTCAAAAAGCAATTGTAGAAAGAAGTGTTTTAGCAAATAAATTAGAAAGAACTACGAGAATGGATGATTATTATTCATATAAAGCAGCATCAAGTGAAATTCCTTTGCCTAAAGACTTTACAACTGCTACTAGATATTCTATTGCTGATGATGAGTCTAAAGTTGTTGATTTTAAAAAACAAGCTGAATTAAGAAAAAGACTTTTGGAAGCTATTGCTAAAGATAGAGATAAACGAAAAGAAAGAATAATTAGAAAATTAGGAAAGAAACGTTTTTTAGAAGAATTAAGATTAAAAAAACCAAAATAGTTGACGCGAGAAAAGGGATTCGAACCCTTGCTTCTTTCGAAATTCGTTTTCTCAAAAACTAAATGAATCAACAGTACTATCTTTTGTTGTCAACTTTTAGTTCACAACAATTAGTATAAGATTTGATACAAATCTTCTACTCTGTGTAGTACAAAGTGTCAATCCGATTTAGCGATTGTTCGAGACGAACGCATTAAACCGCTCTGCCATTCTCGCATAATTGCTTATTTTTGTATTATTATATACTATTAATATATTTCTGAAGGTAAGCTTTTTAAATATCCTCGTTATACTATAATCATAATATATATACGCGCGCATGGTGGTTTTATGAATAAAATTTTATCAATATTTATCTTATTTGCTTTTTTTATAACTTTATTAAGTTTAGGATTTAGTAGTCAACCAGGATATATTTGTAATGCTCCAACTGTAATTGGTGGCGAAAAAATTGTTCAATGTACTATAACTATGCCTAGTGCTAATTTAACATTAGATTCAACTATATTGCCTACAACAGATATAAATGAATTAATGATTCTTTTACAAACTCCTGCAGATTTAAATCTAATTCAAACAGCAAACATATCTCAAAATTTTATAGTTAGTGTTTATCCAAATTATGATGATAATATAACTGCTACAAATATAAATTTAAATTTTAAAGATAAATTGTTTGAATTGGATTTATTGGGAGATTATATCTATTCTATAGGACCAATAAATATATCTGGTCAAGGTAGTTTGGATATAAATAAATTAAATATACAAGATATATCTAATTCTAATGGCACTAAAGTTACTATTGATGGAGTTAATAGTTTATCTAATGTTTTAATTTCAAATAAAGATTCTATAACTGTGGGTACAAATTTTGTATTAAATACAAATTCAAGCTCTTTTGATGATTTTAATGTTTTTGAAAAAAATTCTATGTCTTGGATTAAAATAAATCAAATAGGTCCAGTTATAATAAATAAATTATCATTGAATTATGTGTATTTAGATTTGAATTCTTTAGTTTTAAATACAAATACTTTCATAAATAAGTCCATTTTGGGAATAACTGATCTTAATCTTATTAATGCAGAATTAGATTTAAATGCATCATTAATTATGAACTTATATTCTTTTGTTGGTTCAAAAACAAATGTTTATGCTATTGGAGATAATTCTAAAATAATCATATTTGGTAATATGCCATTAGGAACTACTGCTGAATTTATGGGTTTTAGATTATATTCTACAGGTACAAAAGAAGCAATATTAACTATTCGTGATACAAATTATGCTGGTGCAGTAATATCTGTTGATCCTTTAAATATTGGAGCCGCTAGTTGGTATGTTAAATTGATTAATTTAACAACACCTAGTAAAATATTAATAAATTTAGCCTATACTAAAGATGCAAATTCATATGCATTTCATAATTTATTATGGATATCTAATTCATCAAATATAATTACTAGCGGTCCAGATTTTAATAGAGTAGATTTACTTAATGATTCATCACCAGCAACACATATGTTTTTAGTGAGAGATAGTAATAATATAACCATATCAAATTTTAAATATTATGTTAATGATTATACAAAAAAAAATACTCAGAAAAACATTAATACATTATATTTTGATGATTGTAATTACTGTACTGTGAAGAATAATGTACTAAATAATTCGTCTATTTCAATATATACCGGATCATCTAATAATAATTTAAAAATAATCTCAAATTCTTTTGGTTATAATTTTTCAATATTAAATTATTCAAATGTAATATTTTATAATAATTTTTTAATAGATAATAAATATCTTTATATGAATACTAACTCTGCACCGCAATTAACTTTAGGTGTTGGCGCATATGCGACAAATTCAATGGGGCATTATTCTTTTTGTAATTTAAATATAAATAAGTATTTAGATACAAATTTACCCTTGAATGCTATGCCAATGTATTATTTTAGTCAGAGTAATAAATTTATTGTTAATAATTATTCACCAGTATGTAATGGAGGGAATTTATATGCTGAAAAAGCATTACCTGAGTTTTGTGGCGCATCCTGTTTAGTTGATGGTGTTGATAATGATTCTGTGTCCGAAACTAAAGTAGATATTAATGTAATGGGAGGAATAATTTCAGATGTTGCACCATTATTATATTTGCCAGCAGATTGTAAAATATATACTAAAGATATTTCAACTAAAGGATTATCTTGTTTTATTAATAGTTTAAATGTGGACATAAATTTAGATCAATATTCTGATCCTACCATTAAATATGTTGATTTAAATTATAGAACGGCAGCAAATGTTTTTGTGATCGAACATCAAGATAAGAATTTAAACTATTCTGTAAGTACAGATTTAAATCCAAATAGTTTAGGGTTTGATGAAACTAGTTTGTACAATTTATTACCTAATTTATATAATAATACTGGTGGAACATCTAGTTTAAGTGCAATATTTGAAATGATCTTTGGAAATATTACATTTAATTTAAATTTTGATACAAATGATGTAAATTTATTAAATATTTCATTAACTGATATGGGGTTTTTAAATGTTTTTGGAAATCATGGCAAATTAAATGTAAATACAACTTCGGTATCTGGAAATGGATTTTCAATAGTATCATTAAATGATTTTAATACTATACATAATGGTATATTTGATACTAATCTATTTAATCTTGTAGTAATAAATAATTTAATTGAACCTAAATTTACTAACTTAAGCATGTATTCCAAAGGTAACTTTTTTACTAATAGCAGTGCATTTAATGTTTTAGTATTAAATAATCCTAAAATAAATACTATTGCTCATTTGGATCTAACAAATGGAGTTTTAATTTTGACAAAAAATTCAAGTACATTAAATACTGTTGCGGGTTTATTTGGGTATCCTATTTTAACTAATTCAATTTCTGACTTGAATGTACTAAATAGTTCTACTTTAAATTCTAGTATAGTTATATTAAATAATTTATATTTATCAGATGCAAATTTAGATTTAAATAATAGTATAATATATCCTTATGATAATGACACTAATATTTTTGCTTTTGGCGCTAATGCAAACTTAAAAATACATGATTTAAATCTTAGTGCTTTTAAAATAACAACTAATTCAGTGTTTCCTTTAGGACGATTTAATATATATTCTACAGGTAAAAAAGATAGTGTTCTTGAAATATCAAATATAATTGATATTAATAATGATTTAAATTTTATTGTTGCTCCAATGTCTGATGATTCAACTGCAACAAATTATTTAAAATTAAGTAACCTTAAATTGACTAATAATAAAAATTTATATATTACTTTAATTTATGATAGTTTGCGAGCAATACCGGAACAATTCTTTGGTTTATTAAAAATATTTAATAGTGATAGAATTATAATTAATGGACCTGATTTTGGATTTGTTGAAAAATATACTCCAAAGGTAAAACTAGAGTTAATGGAATTATAATACAAACTTCCTGAGCCATTATAAACATTCAGAGTAACATTTTTTATTCCAAATCCATTGTCTGTTAAGTTTACTGTTAAGTTAATGTTTGTTGAATAGTTTACATAACTATTAGTCGGCGGACTAATTAAAGTTGCATTAGGTGGATATGGATCAACCGCCATAATGCTATGATTAAGCAAATAAGCACTTACACTTGTATCGCTTGTCAAGAAGTTGGTTTTATATTGCAGGAATTTTCCCTGTGTTGACGTTGTGTTAGTTATTCCATCTAAAACATTTGTTGCCGTAGAATAATTTGTCCAATCCGCAATGTGCATACTTCCTAACTGGTAAAGATTTAGAACTTCACTTGCATTAAGACTTCTGTTATAGATTCGGACTTCGTCCATTGAACCACTAAAATATGTTCCACCTGAACCCAATAAATATCCAATCTGCGCAGTGGCATTGGTAGCGTTCATTGCGACATATGTTCCAGATTTAACAGGAACATCGCTGTGCTCAACACCATTGATATACAGATGTATTCCCGTAGCATTAGCGGTTCCATTAAATGCCATAGTAACAAAATACCACTGATTCAAACTAAGGGGACTCGAACAAGAATCTGCTATAGAGCCCGCGGTTAAACCCTGATTGAATAGAGTCATACTTATCGAACCAGAAGTATTAACTAAAAATTGATATTCGGCAGGAGGATTTGCACCAGTATTATATCTTTTGCTGATTAACCAGTTTCCATTTGCGCTAGATGTCCATGATTTAGAATTGAGCCAAAGAGAGAATGTAAATGGCGTGTCTGTAGTGCTATTTCCAAAACTGATTAAATTACCATTAGTTATATTTA
>CAIWXP010000185.1 GCA_903916665.1 Candidatus Iainarchaeum sp.
TATTTATACTCATTCTATTAATTGTTCCACCAAAATTATTTTGGATTAGTGTTAAAACATCATTTCTTTCATTTCTTATTGCAATGTTTACAATTTCTGTTACTATACTTGTATAGGATTCACTAGTTACTCTTCCATTTAATAAAGTTAAAATATTTAATACATCATCAAATCTACCATTAACATTTGTTTCAAATCTTCTTACTTGGTCTCTTAATCTTTTAATAGCATCCAATACTTCTTTATTATTCTGGCCAGGTACAATATCTTTAACAGGATCGATTGGACTAATTGGTGAAGTTGGATCTTCTCCACTTGGGGGGCCTGTTGGTACTTCTGGGTTAGTTGCGGGAGATCTAACTGGTTCGGGCTCTCTATCTGCAGGTGCTCGTCCTTTGCTAGGTGTTGGCTTTGGTTTTTTTAAATTAGCTTGGGCCAAATTTATTGTTGTGTGTAAGTCTCCCAATAAAACTTCCAATCTTCCTAAAGCAGGTAAATCTGGTCTTGATCTTCTTGTTGCCAATATTTTATCAATTTTGGTTGCGAATTCTATTAGTTCTGTTAAATTAATTCGTCCATCTTTAAATCTTGTAAATATTGTTTCTGCTCTTGCTTCTGCTTTTAATTGTAATTCTGAAAATATTCTTGCAATTGCTTCTTTCTCTGAAACATTTGTTGTACCTTTTAAAATTCTTATTTGATTTGATAATGCGTCTAAAATAGAATCTAAACTATCTAAAGATTCAAATTTAATTCGTTCTTTCATATCTTTTACTCTTTGTGCAACCCCTGATTCCAAAGGTCTTCCTTCTCTTGCTGCTCTTTCTAATTCTTCCGGTGTTTTTTTTGCAGCCTTATCAACAAATGTACCTCTTGCTCTTTCCTGAGCAATTTCTCTATCTTTTCTAATTTGTTCGGCTCTTACTTCCACCAATGTTTTTCTTCTTATTTCTAATTTTGATAAAATATCAATTAATGCGGCTCTGCTATATTTTCTTTTATTGCTTGTTAATTCGTAGTTAACTTCGGCTAATTTTTCTTCAACAAAACTCAAAGCTTTATTTGTATCTTGTAGGCTTCTTCTTAAAAAAGCTTCACGAGTAGTTTGTTCCTGAACTAATTTTCGCCAAGTGCCCAATCCGTCTGCTTGCTTTTTTCTAATTAGTTTTTGTGCTACAGCTAATCCTTCTGCCCGCTTTTTATCAGGAGATCTTCCTTTAGCATCTTCGATTCTTCTTCGTTGTTCAAGATTAATTTCTTTTCTCGGAGCTTGAGCCATTCATATCCACCTACTAAATATATACATATATTCCTATGAAAAGTATATAAATACCTTTCTATTTTTGTCATTTTTTGAGTATAATGATTATTACCTTAGAAAAAACTATTCGAATCTACTGAACGAGTTTTTCCTCCTCTACCTAAAATTAAAATTATGAATAAAACTGCTAAAATTATTATAATTGGAGAATCTATTACATCTCCCATGTTAATTCTAGTTAAATAAAATATTAAAAAAACACCTAAAATAATGAAAATCCCTACTCTTGCGATCGGAGACTTCATAAAAGTAAAAAATTGTTTAAATTTTGATAGTTTTGATCCATTTTCTTTTTTTGCGTCTTCTTCTATGTTTTCGCCTCTAACTTTACGATCATCTAATTTTGCTTTTGCTTCTTCTTCTCTTTTTAATCGTTCTTCATAGTTAGAATCGTAATTTAAGCTTCCAGTAACTGCTATTTGTTCTTGTTTTTGTGCTTCTTTCTCTGCTTTTTTTTGAGCTGATTTTTCTTGCTTCTGCATTTGTTTATCTGCCAATGATTTATAATATATAAAATTATCTTTAGTTATATCTCCGTTCTCTTCAGCTCGTCTTAATTTTCTTCTAAAATTTTCGTATAATCCTTGCTGACCAGTTAATTGCTTTATATTTTCCATAATTTCTTCATGAAACTCAGGATCATTAACAATTGGTTGCTCTTTTCGTTCCAATCTATGACTCGGACTTCGCTCTTCTGTTCGTTCTTTTGTTGACTCTCTAGCCTCTTTATATTCGCGTCCTTTATTATATACAGTCATAACTATCCGCACATATACACAATATATTTATTTAAATACTTTTTGCTTATTGTGTATAATATGGTACATAAATTTAGAGAAGTCTTTTCATTAAGCTTAAAATATTATTTTCAAACACTTTACATTACTTTGGGTTTTGGGTTAGTTTTGATTGCTTTGTTAAACACCTTAGCAGATATAAACTTTAGTTTGTATTTTGGTAATTTAACCTATTCGTTCTTAACCTCACTATCTTTGATGTATATCATACCCACCATTGTATTAGCTGCTTTGATAAATGCAATTTTTGTTACACTATTAATTTTTGTAACTAGAAAACATCTTTTGCAAGAGCATAAAAAAGTCTATGTTTTAGAATTTATTAAAAAACATGCTACCTACGTTTTTTTATTTAACTTGGGACTCTATTTTTTACTATTCATTGTTTATTTGATTTTTGTTGATACTGTTGTTGCATTTTTAATTCCAATAATTAGTACAATTTTGCTAATATTAAGTTTCTATACTATCCAGTCAATTGTTGTTGATGAAAAAAAAGTAACTTCTGCAATTACCTATGGATTACATTTTTTAAAAAATAATATTGGAAAAACTATTTTTATAATGTTAGTTTTGGTATTAGTATATTTAGTAATCGCATTAATTAGTTTTTACTTTTTAAGCTATGGATTTATAGTTTCATTAATTTTATACACTATATTTTTCTATCCTTTTTCTGAAATACTAAAAACCTGTGTATATTTAACAAAATTTAATATATTCAATAGTTACCTATAAAATAAAAAAAGAAAGAATTAAAAAAAAATTCTTTTTTATTTTTTTGTTTTTAATTCGTTTATAACTTTTGTTTTTATTTCTTTCTTTTCTTGTGTCAATTGTGTTTCACTTTTGACATTTCGTGTAAGTTTTGAATCTTCCAATTCTAAACTTTTACGCATAATTATTTTTTCTTTAACAAGTTTTGGTTTTGCAACCTTGATCTCTTTTGGTTTCTCAATTTTTTCTTTCTTTACTACATCAATAGCATTCTTTTTTTCTGCAGATGCTGCTAATTTATCAGCTGCTTGTTTTGCATATTCTTCTTTTCTTTCTGCATATTTTATTGCATATTCTTTATTGCTAGAGCACCCAGGATTAATACAAAATTCACTAACATCTTTTGATCTTAATTGTTTCAATTGTATTATTGGCGCTTTACAAACTTCGCAAGACTTTAAAGTAAATGTTAGTTCTCCTTTTTGTGGCAAAGGATAACTTTGTGTGCAATTAGGATAGCCAGAACAACCAACAAATATTTTTCCCATTTTTGATTTTCTTTTAACCAAATTAGAATTACATTTTGGACATTTACCAACTAAATTTGCTTTTTGGGCTGTCGCTTTTATATTTGTTGAAATTTCTTTTTTATTTTTATAAAGATCATCTAATATTTCTAACAACATTGTTCTTGAATCGTCTACAACTTTTTCTTTTATTAATTTTCCTAATTCAATTTCATTCATTTCATCTTCCAATTTAGCAGTCATATCTGGCGAAACAACATGTTGTGCATAGTCTTGTAATGATTTAATAACTGTTTTTGCCATATCACTTGGTTTGATTTGTTTTTTACCAGAAATATATTGTCTAAAATATAGTTTTTGCAATATACTTGGTCTTGTTGATTTTGTTCCTAAATTTAATTTTTCCATTAATTTAATTAATGTTCCCTGTGAATATCTTGCAGGAGGTTGTGTTTTTTTAGATAATAATTCCTTATTAGTAATTAATAACATTTCACCCACAATTAATTCTGGTAACAATGCATCTTTTTGTGTTGCGTAGGGATAAATATCCAGCCAACCTCTATCAATAAATATTATTCCTTTCGAAACAAATATTTCTGAGTTTGCATCAAATTCCGCATTGGTAGTTTGTGCTTTTGCATCTTTATATAATGTTGCTAAAAAATGATCAACGATCAATTTGTAAACTTTCCATTCTTCAGGATGTAAATTGCCTTTTTGTGCTAAAGTTACAGGGTGTATTGGTGGGTGATCCTTTGTTTCTACTCCTTTACTTGGAACTATTTTTGGCAATGCCAAAATTTTATTTATTGCAGAATCAAATTCCGATCCTTTTAATGTATTTAATAATTTAACATACTCCAAACCAATATAGGTTTGATTATCAGTTCTAGGATAACTTACAAATCCACGCATGTATAAATTTTCTGCAATTTCCATTGCTTTTATTGCATCTAAATTTAAATTAGTACTGGCTCTTAAAAAATCTGTTGTATTAAAAGGTTCCGGCCTTTTAATTATAATTTCTTTTTTATCTAAATTAATTACTTTTGCATCTTTTCCAATTTTTGCAAATGCTTTTTCTGCTTCTTCTTTATTTACTATTCTTCCTTTTTTATATTCTGCTTTAAATTTTGTTTTTTGTTTTTCTAATTCAATTTCTATTTCCCAATAGGGACTAGATTTAAAATTTTCAATTTCTAATTCTTTAGTAACAATTGCTGCCAATGTTGGACTTTGAACTCGCCCTACACTTAAGAAATCTTTTCCAACCATTCCTGTGTTAGTACTCATAAATCTTGTTAAAACGGCGCCCCAATATAAATCAATTTCCCTTCTTGAATCTGCTGCATCTGCCATCTTTTCATTTAATGGTAATGTCTTTGAGAAAGCATCATTTAATTCGTCTTTTGTTATTGATGAAAAGTAAGCTCTATCTACTTTTATTTTGGGATTTTTTGATAAAATAATATTTACTGCTTCTCTTCCAATTGATTCCCCTTCTCTATCCGCATCCGTTGCAATAATTACTCTTTTTGCACTAATTTCTCCCAAACTTCTTGCAATTATTGGCTGTGTATTTTTATAAAAAATTGCTTTGGGTGTAACTAATTTTTTTAAATCCATATACCAACTTGCAAACTCTCTTGTAAAATCAATATCAGTAATATGCCCTTTTAACGGAACCATTATTGTTTTTCCAAATTTCTCATTTTCAAATTCAAAGGTAACCTGCCCTTTTTCTTTATTTTCTTTTAATTTTCCATTGGCCAAAATATAGGCGATGCTTTGTCCAGCAATTGGTTTTTCAGAAACTATTATTGTATCATAAATCATAAAATCACATCATTGATTTGAAATATATCTGTTTAAAGTTTGAAATTGGTTTTTAATTTTATAACTTTAAATTGTATATCATAAATCATAACTATTCACTTTCAAATTGCATCCTTGCATTATATAAAATTACTCTGTTTAATGAATTAACTGTAATATATTTGTAGACTTGATTTTGGAATAGTATTTTTCTCAAATACTTTCTTTGTTATTATTAAAACATTAAATGCATTTACACCCTGTAATTTAGAAATTGTTTTGTCTAAAACATCAAATTGCGAAAAATCTTTTAATAGATATAAAAATACCAAATTAAATTCTCCTACAGTTTTATATACTGTTTTAACAAAATCATTTTCTTGCAAACTAGCTATATTTTTATCGCTGGCCAAAGGATCACATCTTAAAAAAACCAATAGTTCTCCTTCTATGCCTAATATTTTATAATCTAATTCTACACTTATTTTTTTTATTATTCCCTTGCTCAATAGGTTCTCAAATCTTTTTTTTACTGCAACATCAGTAATATTTAAATCTCTTGCAATTTCAGAAAATGAAACTCTTCCAGATTCCATTAATTTTGTTAATATTTTATAGTCATATTGATCCAATACTTGCATTTTATCACCTAACTCAATAGTTAAAAAAGTAAATCAAAATAAAGATTTAACTTAATTTAATAAACAAAGAGTATATAAATTATATGTTTTTACTAACGTGGTAATGATCTTTATAATAACCCAATTTATAATAATATTCTCTTACTCCTAGTCCTGAAATAACACTTATTTTTTTGTAATTATTTTTCTTTGCAATTTTTTCTGCCTCTTTTAAAAGCAATTTTCCTATTCCTTGGTGTTGACCCTGTTCCAAAGAATTTGATTTTTCATTTACTCTAACTATTTTTCCGTAAACATGTAATTCTCTAACCAATGCTGCATTTTTCAAATATGCCAAAAATGGTTTATATGGAAATCGTAGTCTAACAAAACCAACTATTTGATCTCTATTGCTTGATTCGTAGGAAATAAAATATTCTGTTCCTTTACTAGCCCTATATTTTTCAACAAATATTTTATAATCATTTATTTCAGATTTTGATTTCACAAATCCCAATTGTCTCGCTCTTATTTCTTTTAATTTTATTTTGTTTTTTTCACAATAATCTAAAATAATTTCTCTAACATTACTTTTTCTAGGCCCCTGTGAAACTCTATTAATAGGAATATCTCTTTGTATTCGCATTATTCTATTCCAATAGGGAACTTTAGGATAAAATTCTTTTAAAAAATCAAAAAGTTTTTCATCATCGTAGGGATCAAATTTTCCATTTTTCCACATATCAAATAAAATTGTATTGGGCATTACCAAAGCAGGATATATTTTTAACATGTCTGGTTTATAGGCCTCGTCAGTAAATAGTTTCCCAAACATTAAATTATCTTTTTTAGGTGTTGAAAACAAACCAGGCATTATATGATACAACACTTTCAATCCAGAATCTTTTAATAACTGTGTTGCTTCTTGAACGTCTTTTAAACTATGCCCTCTATTTGTTTTTTTATAAATTGCATCAGATATACTCTGAACCCCTAATTCAACACGTGTGGTGCCTAAATTTAATAAATTTTCAACATCTTTCTTTGAACAAATATCTGGACGAGTTTCAATGGTTAACCCTATGGGTCTATAATAGCTCGTTTCAACATTTGATTTTGCTTGCTCCAAAGTTTTAGATTGTTTATTACTTAATGCATCATATATATCTTTTACAAACTTTTTTTGATAAATTAAAGGTTGTGCATTAAATGTTCCACCCATAATAATTAATTCTATTTTTGAAACGTCATGGCCCACATTTTCCAATTGTTGAATTCTATTTATTACTTGTTTGCTAGGATCAAAACCATTTGCTATTGCACGCATTGTGGCAGGCTCAAAACCAGTATAGCTTTGAGGAACATTTTGTTCTATACCTCCTGGGCAGTAAATACATTTTCCATGGGGGCATTTGCTTGGTTTATTCATTACTGCTATAACGTTTACACCTGATAAAGTTCTAGTATCTTTTACAACCAATGCTTTAGATATTTTTTTAATATCTTTTTTATTTACAAATGGCAATATTTCAGAGTTTAAAGGTATTTTTTTTATGCCATACTTTGCTGCCAAAGATATTTTCATATTATTAATAGCATTTATATCAGGATTATTAATTAGAATATATTTAATTAGTTCTTTTGATAATTTTTTCATTGTCATAAAAATTCCTGTTAATTTTTAGAATAGATGTAAAATTTTAATGAATTTTTCATTGCTATAAAAATACTGTTTTGAATTTAGGATAGATACTAGAATTTATTTTTAATACTAAATTAAAAATCCTATGATAAAAGAGATATAAAATAAATTATTGATGAATATAAA
>CAIWXP010000186.1 GCA_903916665.1 Candidatus Iainarchaeum sp.
AATTTAAAAATATTAAATTCTCTACCCAATCTATGCGGCCAAAAACTATGCGCGTCACTATTTGATAAAAAAGTAATGTTTTTTAATTCTTCAATATCATTTGCTAAATAACTATCACAGCTCAAACCAAGTTCTAAAAAACCAATATTCTCAAAATATTTTCCATAGGCTTGTTTCAATGAATCATAGTGTGCATATACTCCAAAATAGGGTGTATAGGCATGAGCCGGTCCCAAAACTAAATTTAAATCAACACAGATTTTTGCAATCTCTTCGGCATTTAAATTTAACCACGGTCTACCATTCATAGGACCATCTAAATTTTTACAAAAGGATTTAATTTTTTCTCTAAACAATAATATTGATTTTTTATCTGGAAATAAAACTAAATGATGGGTTCTATCCTTTGCCTGAACTTCAGTTGATAAAATAAAATAACTTCTTTTCTTTCCAAAAATCGTATCAAATTCATAAAAAAAACATTCCTCTTCAAACTGTAATTTAGAGAAAACAGAATCAAACCATGTTTTATGTGTTAAATCCCCAACAGGATTTAAATCTAATCCTTTATAATAGCCCATCTCTGCAGTTTTTTCAATGCATAAATTTTTACTCGTGCCTCCTGCGTAGGGCCCATGAATATGAATATCTGCAGTATATAATTTCATAGTTTCACTTTATTTTTTTGTAAATTTTGTGATATTATTAACCAAATATAATAAAAATATATGAATAATAAAAAGAAGCCTAACTTAAACACAATCGTATGCAAAACGTTGACTATGTTAATATTAACATTTGATAGTAAAAAGATCATTAATAATATTCTTATTAAATTAAAAAATAAAAATAAAAATAGTAATGCTAGCGCACCATAAAATTTATATTTAAAACTAACTAATAGATTTGCAAATATTAGCGCTAAAAAAACACTTAATTCAAATAGTCCTGTGCAAACATCTAAAATATTTATAGTCATTTGAGATATTTGTAAACCATAATTTGTTCCATTGAAAAATACACTATTGTCTATTCCCAGACCAAATAAAATTTTGCTAGATATCATTGCATAGGGCTTTGATAAATTTATTGGCAAACTAATTAAATAAAACAAACCCAGCAGTATAAAAAATAAAATAACAAAACTAAAAAAATGATAAAATTTGTTTGTTAATATTTTTTCTTTTAATTTTTTGTAATTGTGCACCTAATCACTTTTCTAATGCCTTTCTTATTTCCTCAATTTGTTCTAAAGCTCCTTTTCTACCCGCTTCCATATAACTTTTTGCAGTTTCAATACTGAACAAATCTCTTACTTTATCATATTTGGGTCTTATAACTATTTTTTCGTGTATATTATCCATACACGCTAAAGACATTTTACTTTCAAAAATTCTAAAAGATCTTTGAACTACTTCAAAATAGGTTGGTGCTTTTGAGAACTCACTAAATTTATGAGGATGTAAATCAACACCAACTAAAACTTCATAATTATTTGTATATAAATAATCTAAAGGTATGGGATCCAAAAATCCACCATCAACTAACCAATTACCCCAATAAAAAACAGGGTCAAAAACACCGGGTATAGACATACTTGCCAATACTGCTTTTTTCAATGATCCTTTATTTAAAAAAACAGTTTCTCCAGATTCTAAATCTAAAGCATTACAAGCAAATGGTATCTTACAATCTTCAAATTTATGATCTCCAAAAACATCATCAAAAAATAATTCTATCTTTTTAATTCTATCTTTTCTTTCAATAACTGTTTCTACGTTAAATAAACTAAATCTATTTTCTTTAATAAATGAAAATGCATCCTCTTCTAATCTATTTAAATCTTTATATAAACTATAGTGTGCACCTACTACGGCGCCAATACTAGATCCAGAAATACAATCTATTTGAATATTGTTTTCTTCCAATACTCTCAAAATTCCTAGGTGTGCTAATCCTAAAGATCCACCACCACCCAATGCAAGTCCTAATTTTTTCATAGCCATCACTCAAATAAACCAAATTGATATTTATCTAAATTTATAGAATTTTTTATATTTAATTGTTTTACTATTTCTTGTTTTAAACATAGAAAAAATATTTTTCCATTATTCCAAGAAAATATTAAAATCCAATCTTTTCCTTTTGATTCTTTTTGTGTTTGTTCTAACCATGCCGCAATTCTTGATTTTGTACTAACTAATTCAAATAAATTAATTTGGCCTTTTGTTTTTTTACATTCCACAACTAAATTTGAATATTGTGGATCTTCTGTAAAAACATCTCCAAAAAATCTTTGATCTGTACTTTTATTTACTGTTGAAAACGCGCCGCTCATTGGAACACGATTCCATTTAACATTTGTTAATTCATTTAATATTTTTGATACTTGTCTTTCAAAATCTTTTCCTTTAACAATACTATTAACTATAATTTCACAACCTATTTTCTTCCTATTTTATGATATATTTCACTTTTTGTTAATTCAATAATTATTGGTCTTCCATGTGGGCAAGTATAGGGATTCTTGGTTATAAATAAATTATCAATTATTTTTTTCATTTCAAACATATTTAATTGAGTATTTGCTTTAACAGAACTTTTGCAAGAAATACTTGTCAAAATATTAACTCTTAAGTTATTTATCAAGTTATCTATTTTTAACTTTTCTTGATGCTCCAAACCATTACAAATTTCTATAATCATTTCTTTTAATTCTTGTTTTTCGGGAATTCTTCCTAATATAACCGGTATTCGCCTTAGGGCTATTGAATTTTTTAAAGTATTTAAATCAAAACCAAATTTTAATATTATATCTTTATATTCGTTAATAATTTCAAAATAACTTTCATCAAAATCAATTGTCAAAGGCATAATTAAATCTTGCATTCTAATTGATTTTGTTTCATCAAATTCAATTAAT
>CAIWXP010000187.1 GCA_903916665.1 Candidatus Iainarchaeum sp.
ATGTAGTAGAAGAGTCATTAAAACATGAGATTGAAGTTACAAAAAATTGGGAAAAAATATCAAAAGAAGCTGAAGAAGATAATGATAATACAACTTATGAATTTGCACAATGGTTTTTAAAAGAGCAAATTGAAGAAGAAAATAAATGGAGAGATATGTTAGATAAATTTAATCTTGACATGCCAAAATGGAAACAAGATGACTTATTTAAGCAATAAAGAACTGAATAATTTGGACCAGCAAAACCAAAATTTGAAGGAATGTTGGGAATTAATAAAAATTTCATATGAAAAAAAGAGAAGAAAAATTTATATAACTACAACAACTACTTTACAATAAAAAAGCCACTTTTCTGGTGGCTTTTTCCTAATTTATTTTGCTTTTCTGGCTTTCTATTTATTTATCTATATATAATTCGGCGGACTATGACATCTTTTCATGTTTCTAATTTTTTAATTGTTAGTATCTAAAATATTTTTCGTTTACGAATTCTGGATTGGACTCTGCCATATCCTTAAATCTTATAGCTGAAACAGTTTCCATTTTCCATCCGAGCTTTATTATACCTTTATGACAAGCACAAATATAGTCATAAATTATTTTAATTTGTGTGCTATTCATATTAAGATCCCGACCACCATTTCTATAGTTCATACAGCCTTCAAACTGAACGTTATTACCATGTATTTTAACCCAACCATGCTGTCCTAGCCATAAATCCGGATTAATTTCAACTCCATCACTATCATCTGGTTTTTTATCTACTATACCTTTTTCCTGTAAAGCATCTCCGATCTGATTATGAAGCATATTGGCTATCTCACCGTTTAATGCATAGTATTCACCTTTTGGACTTAACCATCCGGCTGACCAGTTATCCATTATATTAACTGGCTCAATTCCTTTGTCAATAACATCATCAATTTCTTTCATTGATGTGATAAATTTATTTAATTCATTATCTTGTCTGGAGAAATCCATATTATACATATCTTTGAATTTTTCCATTACTGTCTGGAGAGTGTCATACTCTTTCCTGTCAGGAACACCTTCAAATTCTTCTGGATACGTTTTTCGCATCCAATCCATTATTGATTGGATCTTTAAAGTCTTTGTAATGAACTCTTTATATATTTTAATTACGGTATAGACCTGATATACATCTTCTGAGGATTCTATTAGGTCATCAAGCATACTATCTTTATCATTAATAAATTTAAGTATTTGCCCAAAATCATAAGTTTTATTAACTTTTTTATATTTCATCCAAAACATTGTTTGGTCAATTGATTTTTTCAAATCTTCACCAGTTGAAAGTATTTCATGCAATTTTCTTTCATACCAATCTTTTACATTAAGCTTTGGAAATATTTGATCATGAATTTCTGGTATACGTTCTTCTGCAATAAATTGTTGATTTTCAACATCAACTGTTAAAACTATATCACCTTTAAGTATTTTGAGTGCCAAAGCAGTTGGACAACCTGTTAAACTATCTGTCAGGGTCTCAAGTGCTTTAACTGGATCAAGAGTATATAACAAATGTTCTTGTGCAATTGTTGTTATTAAAGCACCTGCATTTTCACCTACTCTAAAATGTACTATCCTTGTTTCTCTTGTTTCTGTTATCATATTCAGATTTTTAACTATTAATAATTTTGAGTAATAATAAATTTATATTTTGGATCATATACACCACTGTGTTTTCCACAAGATACCGATCTCGTTGGTTTCCGGTTTTTGTAATACTTTGTGCCACAACAAGGACATGCAAGTGTATATTTTGCAAGTTTTTCCTGAATTATCATCTGACCAGCCTGGCCATCTTTGTAATGATCTGATCCACCGCAACGCTGACCATTACCACCAAGTTCAATACACTTCATTTTCCAAACGTTATCATGACCGTGTCCTCTTGTCAAAGCATGTGCAATTTCATGAGTAATAGTATCTTTGATTGCGTCATCACTCATTGCAGGAACCAGATATGTAGATAGTTCGATCTGTCTTTTACTATAATTACAAACACCAAAGGCTCTTTTTCTTTTGTTGAAAGTTACCTTCCAATATCTGAGTTCATTATGAACTTTCATCATTTTTTCTGCCAATCTAATTGCCTGATTTATAGTCATAATTTTTTTAGTTTTAGTTAGTATTATTACTACCGTTTCAACAAGACAAAAATACGAATTTATTTCCGAACCACCAAATAATTTAAAAAAAAATTTAAA
>CAIWXP010000188.1 GCA_903916665.1 Candidatus Iainarchaeum sp.
AAGATCTTTTTTTTGTTCTTCTTCTCGTTCTACTCTGAAATGTTCAATATACGAACCACCATATGTTCTTTGCATTGGTGTTTTTTTTATTATTGGTTGTGCCATAAGTAATAGTTATATCTTTTAATTTAAATAGCTTTCTTAATTATTAACAAATATACTTAATCCCTGTTTATTTGGATCTGTTAATAATGTGCCATGGCCAGTTTTTCTAGCATCATAGTTTCCTAAGATTCTATATCCTTTAGGCATTAAAATAGAGTTGTTTAAACCATCTGCAGCATCTGCTGATCGAAATGCTAATACCATTCCGTATTTTCTTTTTGTATTAAATGTATAGGAATCCCAAGGAAGTAAATTTACTTTTACCAATTCAGGGCCATTTCCAAAATCTTTATAAAATTCATATTCATAGTCTGAAAGTTTAATTACTGGTCCATATCTTTTTAATTCTTCAAAAACAATTTCTCTATCTTTTTGATTTTGATAGGTAGGATCTAATAGATCAATATTTCTTGCGCCTAATAATATTGGTGTGTGAGGATCATAGCCCGCACCAGGATATATGCAAGGATTATTTTTAATAATTTCTTGGTTAATTCCATGTTCTTTTTTAAATTTGAAAAAGCTGTTAAAAAATTCTAATCTTGAATTTGCATCCGATGGACTATATCCTTTTGCAAATACCCATTTTAAAATAAGTTTTAAATCTTCTGGTCTTAAATATTCTTTTAATGATTCAAAGTTTTGTTTTGCTTTTACATCCTGTTCTTTTTGATATCTTTCGTTATTTTGTCTTGTTGTCATAGTTCCAAACAATTCTCTAATAGTTTCTCTTAGAGCAAATTCTTTTGCTTCTTCTACGGGTAATTTTGCAATTCTCAATGCAATGCCGTATTGTCTTCTTAATTCTATTTGTAAATCAGGAGTAGTTCTAATATAGTCTAAAGCTTGCTTTGCTGTTAATGTTGAAAAATCTTTTCCAATTTTTTCTTTGAAATCATTAAATATTGTCTCAAAAATTTTAATATTTTTACTTTTTTGTTCTAGTTGCCTTACAGGATTAGTTCGTTTTATTTCTTTAATTAGTTTAGCTTTATCAATTTGTTCTTTTTTAGGTCTTTGTCCTATAGGTCGATATTTTGCCATAATATATTCATTATCTTTTATTTATATATAGTTTGTTAACGACCGTGGCGCGACTCGAACGCGCGATCTTCAACTTAGGAGGCTGATGCCTTATCCAACTCGGCTACACGGCCCGAATTACTTAATGTCTTCTGGTTTTATTTTTGTATTTGCAAATATTTGTTTTTCTATTTTAAATGCACAATCAATAAATAAATCTATTTTAGAATTATTAACTCTTGCATGGTCTCTATTAGCATATCTTTTTTTTAATTCATTAAATCTATCTTCTAAAGATAATATTCCATAGGGACCAATTCTTTGATCACTATATGCAGCAATCTTAACATCCCAATCCAGGGATTTTAAAGTATCTTCATTATTATTAAAAACATGTTTCTTAACAATTTTTTTAACTCTTTCATTTACTTTTAATTCATCCAATATTTTATTTGTAACAATATGGTCATCATCATCATATTTTTCAATAAATTCTTTTCTTATTTGTTTTAATCCATCAATATCTTTTAAATCAATAGGATCAATTAATTTTAACCCTGTTTCTGTTTCTAAATCAAATTTTACAATGTTTCCTAAATCATGTAACAATAATGAAAGAATAATATTATCTTTATTTATTTGTTGGCCAGACCAATTATCAATTATTGTTTTACTTAAATTAGCAGCAGTGGTCATATGGTTTCTAAGATTAATAGGTATTTTATAATCAGAATAAATCTGTTCAATATTATTTATTAAATCAATACTATTCATAAAATCACAATCATATTCAAAGCTCATTCTTCGAATGTCGTTTGAATGCGAAGTTTGAATAAATTCAAACATGCACATCAATAGCTCTCACTTCGTGAGCCATATTGATGCAAGAGCCGGGATTCGAACCCGGGTCTAAAGCTTGGGAAGCTTCAATCCTACCGCTGGACTACCAATGCCGCGCCTTTGCAAAAGGCTTGTGTTTGTCAAAGCGTACTACGCAAGGTAGTACTACTTCTTATCAATTAAACTAAACATTATTTGTCTTAGTATATAGGTTGCACAATAGGTAGTTGTTCTTGCTTCTTGCATCATAGGATTTAATTCAACAATATCTGTCCCTATTATTTTATTATTTGCAATAATTTCTTCC
>CAIWXP010000189.1 GCA_903916665.1 Candidatus Iainarchaeum sp.
GTAGCTTTAACTAATTCTGCGTTAATTGATAACGCTTTGTCATTAGCTGCTTTAATTTTACTATCAGCTTCAAGATAGTTTAATTTAGCTAAAAGAACTCTTGTTTCATTAACAGATTCAGCAACAACGTTGATATCAGTGTTAATGGCTTCTAATGCAGCTTTTCCATCTTTACCCTTTGGTGCTTTAACAAGCAATGCTTTATTAGCAGTTACTAAAGAATCAACAGATACAAGTAATTTTTCAGTTTCTGCTTTCAATTCAGCTTTACGAGTTTCAGTTTTAGTTTTAACAACTGCAACTTGATTAGTAACATTAGCTAATAATACATTAGTTTCTTTGTAACTTGAAAACCATTTAGCTTTTTCTGTTTCTGCTAATACAGTAGCCTTTGAAACAGAATCATTCAATGCTTGAAACTCGACAGGAGCATAAAGATCAGAACCAGTCATTTTTACATCAGCAACAGAAGCTTTCGCTGCATCCAATTCAACTTGTGGATATTTAGCACAAGAAAATTGCTTTGAAAATTGCAAGAAGAATTTTGAAAATTCAGAACTTGATTATCCTATTAAAAACGATTCGATTGTGCAAAGATTGGTTGGTTGTAAATTGCCTAATTTTGAATCAAAGACAATTACAGGGAAATCTCTTTCATTAAAAAAATTGATTGGAAAAGTGATAGTATTAAATTTTAGCTTTGCTACTTGCGTGCGTTGTGTGGAAGAAGTGCCGGCACTTAATAAATTGGTTGATGAATATACAGGAAAAGATGTTGTTTTCATTTCATTTTCAAGAGACATGAAACCGGAGGCAAAAGAATTTGTAAAAAATACAGGATTCAAATATAATGTTATAGCAAATTACCCTAACGCAGAACTGACGTTTTGTATAATTAGAGGTTGGCCCATGAATATGGTGATTGATAAAAATGGAATTCTTCGATTAGTGTGTAATAGTAGGGATGTGTACAACAAAATAAAACAGGCAATAGAAATAATATTTTAAAAATAAAGCTATGAAGACATATTTCTATTTTGTATTGATTGGATTGCTATTAGCATTTAAGATTTCTTATTCGCAAGATGATTGTTGGTCATTAGAAAAATTTCCACGGATGGATATGCAATTACTTATTGATAGTGTAAAAGGTCCTAAAGAATTGGATAATTATGAGATAGCAATAGACAAATATTATGAAAGTATGCTAAACTGTAAAATGCCAAAACTTGATGCTGTTACGTTACACGGAGACTCAATAACTAACAAAAGCCTTATGGGCAAAGTTGTTGTAATTAATTTTTGGTTCATAGGATGCCGTCCTTGTGAAGAAGAAATACCATATCTTAATTCAATTCAGCAACATTTTAAAGGTAAAGATGTAGAGTTTATTGCCATCACATATAATAATAAAAAGGATGTAAAGCGATTTATTAAAGAAAAGCATTTCAAATATAAAATGATAGTTGAAGGCGTGAAATATTGTTATAGTTTTATGGTGGGAGGATATCCGAAAGTTTATATTTTTGATAAAGAAAATAGGTTTAAAAGAATGTATTTTAATATAAGATTTTTAGGCGACCAAGAAGTAATTGAAAATGAAATTAAAGAATTGCTTTAATGATGGATAATAAAATAGTTTAACAAAGTTCTCTATTTTATTGAAAGCGCTGCCTATCGTCCACGTCAACAATATAACA
>CAIWXP010000190.1 GCA_903916665.1 Candidatus Iainarchaeum sp.
ATTTTGGATTTCAACATTAATTGGATATTTGTGCATAAAAACAGAAAATCCAAGACTATTAATGATAACCTGTATTATTATTCCTGTGTTGATTTACTTTATTTAATTATTTTGGTTTTTGTTGCAATCTTTGTAATACAGTAAATCTATCTCTATGTTCTTTTAATTTTGTTTGTAGTCTCGCTTGTTGATTCCTTGCAACTCTATCAATTAGAGATTTTAATCTAAAATGCGCTGTATTTTCATATTGAAACGCATCATCCAATAAAATTCTTTTTTCATCATTATATTGTTCTCTAATACCGTTTTGATTACCACTTAAAACTTCAGATCTAATTTGAACATATCTTTCAATCCACTTTTCATAAAATTTTCTGTTTTTAAATAAGTCTATTTTTATTTCTGATGCAATTCCTAAATTAACTAAACCATTACGCAAAAACGGCATATGATATGCACCACACAAAACAAATAACTCTCTGTTCCCTTTTGATAATGTTTTAACAATTCTTTTTATTGCGCCGGCTTCTCTTTGAGGGCCAACTCTTTCTGCTTCTTCAATAGTTAAATTTTGATTTCTTGCACGCACATTTTGAAGTTTAGATCTATAAACTTGTACTTCTAATGGCACTACATTTATATTTCGCAATCTACAAGTTAGCAGCACTTCTATTGTGGCTACTGTCCCCGATGATGTTTTTTGTTCTAATTCTTTTAAAGATATATTCCTACCTACTAAATTTACTTTTTCAAAAAGAGACCTATAAACTGGTAATAATCCTTCTGGATGAACTGGTTTTCCTTGTAAATAATCAATTAACAAATTATAAAAATCATGATCAAATGGAGACCCCTCTATCATAATTATTGATCCTTAGGGTAATTTCTTTATATAACTTAATATGTCCACCTGTGCCTGTGTAGGCACACTATGTATCCAGGGAATTAAATTTACCTTTGCCATAAATATATTTACATATATCTTTTTAATATACTTTGTTATAATATTATTTTATGGATAATGAGACTAAGAAGAATTTTACTATATTTTTGGAAAGCAACCCTAAAATATATGCAATTGCAAAAAGCGAAGTGTGTATTCAATTATTAACTCATCTTTCTACTCAAGGATTATCTGTAGAAGATATAAAACAAATATCTAAATTTAGCTATATGTCAGAAAAAGATATTGAAACTCTTTTGGAATTATTGGTTACATTAAAAGTATTGGCAAAACAACAAATTGTAGGAAAAATAATTTACTATGCAAATGAAGGAACAAAAATGTTTTTAGAAATTTACAACGAAACAAAAAAGCAATACAGTGTTGGCAAATGAAAATGGGATATTTATGAAAACTGACTTACAAGAAATAAGATTTAAGATGACAAAAACTACTAGCATGGGCAAGCTAGCATCAGCAATAAATGAAAAAAAAGCAGATGCCATGTTAATACCTTTTTTAAAAAGATTTAATAAAAAGAAAAATATATTTACAAGCTCAAGTTGCTGCGGAAGAATAATGTTATTGGGCGCAGATGAAGAAGAAAAAAAAATGCCTGGTTTGTTTATGGGCAAATGGCACAGAACTGTAAAATTAAAGGAAGTTTTAGATGTTTTAAAAAAAGATTTAGATTTTCCAGAAATTTGGTTAAAGCAAGAATCCTATATTTTTCATTTGGTTTGTAAAGATTTAGAAACAGCAGAAAAAGTTTTAAAATTAAAAGCTAGTTTGGGAATAAGAAGAGGTGGAATTTTTACAATAGATGAGGGTAGATATATTATTGAATTAATTGGCTCAGGTAATATGAGTATGCCTGTTAAATTTGGCAAAGAAATATTATTTGATGAAAAACAATTAGAAAAAATAATTAAAAAAGCAAATCAAAAGCTAACAAGAAATTATTCTATTTTAAAAAACATAATGAAAGTATTCCAAAAAGAATTATAAAAACAAATTTAATTTGAAACTATTTCGCCATTCTTAACAACATCTATCGCTACTTCAGAAATTGCATTTCTATTTCCATCAAATGTAACGTGACCTGATGCGCCATTCCAATTAATTTCAGAAAAATATGTTATTAATTTTTCTGGATCTTTCCCTACTTTATTTACTCCTTGTAAAATCATATATGCCGAATCATAGTATGTTGCCAAATATGTTTTTGGTATTGGCCCTTCCAATGTACCATAGTTATCTTTATATTGCTTAAACAAATTCTGTGCGCTAGTATTATTTTCGTCAAACACCAAACTTACAAAAACAGTTCCTTCAACAACATCTAAAAGATTATTTTGTTTATAATAATTCATTGCTTCTTCGCTTATCAAAGAGTCTGATGCATATATTTGAGGGTAATAATTTTGTTCTTTCATTTCTTTTAAAAGAGTTTGTGAACTTTTATAGGACTGTACAATTATAAAAATATTTTTTACATTTGCATCTTTAAATTTTGATACTGTTGTTTTGAAATCAACATTATCTGCATTAAAATTCTCCGCAAATTTAATTTTTCCTTTACTAGCAACAAAATCGTCTTGAAATACTTTATTTACACTCTGCGCAAAATCAGTATTTTCAGCAATTACTGATACTTCGTCTACTCCTTGTTGCACTAAATAGGGCGCTAATTTCTTTATTCCTGTTTCTTCATTTCCAATTGTTCTAAAAACAAATTTACTTACATTACCTACTTTCACACCCGTTGCACCAGGAGCAAATAATATTTTTTTATTTTGCTCTGTAATTGGCGCTATTGCTAAAATTTCCCCTGTACAAAAACCAATTAAAAAATCTACATTATTAACTTCAATTAATTTATTTGCTGCACTTATTGCGTCTTTACCATTACATTTTCCATCTTCGTATATTGCTTCAATTTTTAAATTAGAATTTTTATTTATATTGTCAACGGCTAATTTAAATGCATTTACAGCATATTCTCCATAGGCGGCCGCATTACCCGTCATAGGATATACAACTCCAATTTTTATTGTTTTATTATTTTCAGATAATGAAAACAAACCCAATGTGTTTGCACCAAATATACCTACTAAAACAACAATAACAATTCCTATTCCTAACAATACCTTAATTTCATTTTTCATATATTTCACTCAAATAATATTTTAACTAATATCTTGGCAAGTAACAATTATATAAAAATTATTCTTATAATTTCAACCAATTTAGGCATATATTTATATTAAAATGTCTTTTTCAGTATATTATGGAAGAAAAAGTGTCTCAAAAGGATATGAGCATAATTTGTGAATTAGATCATAATGCTCGCCAATCAATAAATCAAATAGGCGCAAAAACAAGATTATCCCCAGAAACAGTTAAGTATAGAATTAATAAATTAGAAGATAGTGAAGTTATAACTGGATATCATGTAATGGTTGATTATAATAAATTAGGTTTACATCATTTCAAAGTATGTATTAAATTTAATGGAATAGATCAAAAAAAAGAGGATGAATTTTATTCAAAGTTGTATCCAATTAACGAAATTATTTGGATTGCAAAATGTAGAGGTTGTTGGGATTCAATAATATCTTGTACAGTAAACAATGCAGAAGATATTGTTACTTTTAGAAATAAGATTGTTTCATTAGGACATGAAATAATTGAAGATTATAAAATTTCTATTTTAATGCGATTTTATATTAGACCTAGAGATTTTTTAATAAATAAAAAGTCAGACTTAAAAGAATCTTTGCCATCCAAAGAAATTGAATTAGATAAAATTGATATTGATGTTCTAAATTTGTTATCAAAAAATTCAAGACAATCTTCTGTAAACATTGGTAAAGAATTAAATATATCCCCAAAAACAGCAATAAGAAGAATTAAAAAATTAAAAGATGCCGGAATAATAATGTGCTGTAGACCCATATTAGATAATTTAAAAATAGGAATATTTAATTACAAAGTATTTATTTATTTGAAAGATCCTAACTTGCCAAGATTTAATGAATTACTTAAAGAGCTAAGTGCAAATCAAAATATGGTTATTTGTATAAAAAGTTTATCCTATTGGCATTTGGAACCAGAATTCCATTTTTTCAATGAAAATGAATTATATGAATTAATTCAAAAGTTAAAAGATAAATATTCTGATACAATAGAAAAAATAGAATACTGTACAGTTACAAAAGAATATAAGTACACAGCTTTTTACAAATAAAAACAAAAATAAAAAAAGATAAAGAAAAGAATTCATTAACGAATTCTTAAACATTCTAGATTCTTAGGTGCGTAGCAAGATACATTAAATCTTTGAGATACATATTTTGCAAATGCAACACACTTTTCTTCTTCACCGTGATCTATGTAAATTCTTTTTGGCATTGGATTTAAATTTCTAATATAATTTACCAATTGATTTCTATCGCAGTGTCCAGAAAATCCTTCAATTGTAATTATTTCCATATTAATTGCAATTCTTTTTAATCTTCCTTGTGCATCGGTTATTGTTGCTTCTTTTAGACCATCCTGTAATCTTCTTCCTAAAGAGCCTTGAGATTGCCAACCAACAAATACCAATGTGTTTTTAGGATTCTCGCACATCTTTTGGAAAAACTCAACAGAATAACCCCCGGTCATCATACCAGAAGTTGCTAAAATAACATTTCCTGGAGAATTTAATATGGGTTCCATTCCTGCTTTATTTTCCAATTCTTTAAATATTGGAGAACTAAATGGAGAATTATTTTGCAACACTCTACGCTTTAAATTATCTTTAAAATAATCTGGATAGGCTGTATGAACTGCACAAACTTCTCTAATTAATCCTGCCAAATAAACATTATTTGTTCCCAATCTATTTCTTCTATAATATTCCTCTAAAACTAACATTACTTCTTGAGATCTTCCAACAGCAAAAACAGGAATCAAAACATTTCCACCACGCTTAACTGTTTCATTTATCACACTTATTAATCTATCTTCAGCAACATTTCTTGGTGGCATAATATCATTATTTCCACCATAGGTACTTTCTAAAATTAATGTTTCCAATCTTGGATAATTTTCTTCTAAATTATTAAACAATCTTGTAAAACCAAATTTAATATCTGCAGAATACATTAAATTATGTGCGCCATCACCAATGTGTAAATGAACACTTGCAGAACCTAAAATATGTGCTGCATTATGAAATGTTAATCTAATATCAGGTGTAATATCAGTTACTTCATCATAGTCTCTTGGTATAACATGTTTTAACATTTGATAAATGTCTGCTTCACTATAGGGTGCATCAGATCCTTCTTTACCCGAAACATTCAAATAATCGAATTGTAATACTACCATTAAATCTCTTGTTGGTGTTGTACAATAGGTTGGGCCATTGTAGCCCATCTTATACAAATAAGGCAAGAATGCTGCATGGTCTGTGTGTGCGTGTGAAATAATTACTGCATCAATATCTGAAATCGCATAACCCATACTTTCTAATTCTGGATAGGCATCCCCATTATTGCTTGCAGGATTTACACCACAATCCAATAATATTTTTGAATTTGCAGTTTCTAATAAAATACAACTTCTTCCAACTTCTCTAAAAGCACCTAAACAACAAAATCTAACCCAATCTTTTTTACTATGTTTTTCTGCAAATATTTTTTCTGCAGCATAGGCATAATTCTTTTTTCTTTCTGTACTACTTTTGTATAATACTCCACGAATTTTATGCAAGTATTGTCCTTCAATGGTTGGCTTTCTTAAAATAGTTGGTGTCCATTTTGTTTGTTGAATAATTGCTTTACTTGTTTGCCCACCTTTACCAATAACCAATCCAGGTTTCAATGCTTCAATAACAACTTCTGCAAATGCAGTATCAAAATAAACTGCAGATACTCCCGCATCCTCTGGAATTAATTTTAAAATAGTACTTTTTGCTTGTTCTGCTTCCATTAATTCTGAAATATCACTTCTAACATTTACTTTCTTCTTTAATGAAAAAGCTAGGTTTGAAATGTATTTATCATTTTCATAAAATTTTGAAATGTTTTTTGTATAAATATAAATTTCTGGTCCCAAAAATTCAATTTTACTTGTTGAAACATCATTTAAAACATTTTTAATTTCTTTAATAATATCTTCTTTCATCATTTTAAATCACCAAAAATTCGAAACTCTAGTTAAATATAAAATTTCAATTAAACTAGATCTATTTTTTTTATTAATTTGCACTAAGCCACCAATTTGGAAATTAGGATTTTAATTTATTTAATTTTAAAACTTTTTATTCTTTTGATATAAATTCGATTCCTTTTTTATCAATAAAATAAACATCAATTTTATCTCCACCACTCATTACATCTCTTTTCTTGGCAGATTTTATTGCATCGCAAACTAAATTTATTGCTTCGTCTTTAGACATTTTTTCTTTATATTTGCTGTCTAAAACACCCATTGCAAATTCTCCACCAGAACCTGAAGTAGTATATTTTTTTGTTTCATTAGAGCCACCCACAGCATCTATAGAATATAATTCTGGGCCAGTTACATAGCCACCCATAATAAAACCAATCATATAAGGATAATATCTATTTGCATTTAATATATTAGAAGTCAAAGTCATTAATGCTTTAACATTCATTTTTTTATTTCTTTCATTTTCATATAAAGAAGTTTGCATTTTTAAAACTCTAATCATTTGTGCAGCATCCCCAACCGTTCCGGCCAAAGCCAAAGCAGTATTTGAAGTTATAGGAAATACTTTTTGAGTTTCTAAATCTGATGCCATATAGCCCATTGTGCTTTTCTTATCTGATGCCAATATAACAAAGTCATTTGTTTTTAATCCTACAATTGTAGTTCCTGATTTTAAAGTAGTTAATTTACTATCATCATGGTTGCTCAATGTCGCACCCCTATAAATTATTAAAATTAGATAAATAATATTGGAACAAAAGATATATAAACCTTAACTAGGCCAAAGGAAATTTAGCTTTAATATCCTTTAGGAGATTTGGCATAGTTCTCGCAGAAACCTTAAAATCTATCAATTCGTCAATAAAATAATAGTTTATTCCATTTAAATCCAATAAAACCATCTCTTTACCAAAAGCTTTGGCAAAGCCTGCTTCTAAAATACAACCTTCTCCTTTGTCTTTGGCATCGTTGAACAAAACAAAAATATCGCTTTTCTTTAACTCTTTTAAAGCTCTTAAAATTATTTGTTTCTTAGTTAATATTGGTTCTTTCCAGTTTTCTATATCTCTATAAAAAATAAATGTTTTATAGCCCAAAGATTCAAAACATTTTGATAATTGCTCTAAATTTTTACGCAATTTTTTCTTTTCATGTTCAACAAACCTGTAAGCAATGTAAATTCTTTTTTGTTTCATAATCATAGAATATATAAAAAGCAAAATTATTTAAAAGACCTATCCCTAATTTAGATATGCCTAAACCTAGATACAAGCCCCAAAGACCCGAACCTAAAAAGTTAAATAAAGAATTGAGATTGGGAAATATTACTGTCACAAAGGATGCGGCCGAAGAATTTGCTAGAATTGCAAATAGAACAGAAAGAACTAGTTTAGAATATGCGCCTAGATTTGATTTAACAGATAATGTATTAACAAATGTGAGAAATGTTTATCAAAGACCAGTTGAAATTATTTTAAATAAAACTATTAGTTCGCCAAATCCTAAATTATTACATTCTTTAATTGCAGCAATAAAAGATTTAAAATATTTTGCCTACAATCCAAAAACAAGATCTTTAGATAGAGAATTGTATAATCATTTAATTAATGAGTTGTATAGAAAATTAAAAGATTTTCCAATAAAAATTAAAATTGGTAAGTTTGTTTTGGATGAAAAAAACATTTTTAATATTCCTGCTCGAGACTTATTTTTGGAATTGTGGGAATCTGATTCTATTGATAGTGAGCACTTTTCAGGAAATGCTATGCAGAATATCGAATTTGATAATGATGAAAAATTACTTTTTGATAAATTTAAAAATTATTTTTTAGAGATAGGGGATTTTGAAAAACATAAACAAGCTTTTGATGAATATGTTCAACGATTACGACTTAAACAAAGAGAAAAAAATAGTTTTAATTCTAACTTTTTTTTACATTCACATTCAAAAAGCATACCTCCGTCAATAATTGATATCGATATTGCAATTACTGGCGATCAAAAACTAGGTATTTTATATGGACGATCAAAAATACCTGGAAAGGAGGAAATATTTGTTATTGATAGTTCAATTAGTCATGAAAATCTAATACGTCTTTACAAAATAAGATTAAATTATTGCGAAACAGAATTAAGAAAACGATTAGGAAGAGATTTAACTGATGAAGCTATAGAAATAAGATCTAGATTATTAGAACTAAAAAGAAAAATAATGAAAATGTATACAAAAAGAGAAATAACTAAAGATGAATTCACACAATATGCTAATTTAATTAATATGCCTAATTCATCATTTGGTTTCAGCCAATTAAGAATAATTAACTTATAATAAAATCAAATAAAAATTAATTATCCTGCGCCACCCCCACCTCCTCCACCACCACCTGATGATCCTCCTGAAAATCCAGAACTTCCAGAAGTTGTCATGGCAGAAGAAAATGCCGAGCTAAATGAATTTGTTGCAGAAATAATATTTGAATAATTTATTGCACTTCCAACAAATATTGCAGATCTCATATTTTTATTCGTATCTATAAATACTAATTTCATATTCTTTTGTACTTTCTTTGCACATCCCAAAGGTATTGCATAAACCAAATATTGTTCCCATAATTTAATATCCTGTACATCTTTATTTTTAAAATCAGAAAAATTATTTAAGTATTTTTTTAATAGAATCCATTTTGTATAATGTTCCATTGCCAACTCATTTCTATTCATTAAATATTTTGAAAATAATAAAATAACAAAACCAAATACAAATACTAATGTGCCTGCAAACACATTGTATACCATAACACCAATAAATGAAGTTAGTAACATCACTATTATCCAAACCAATATAAAAATCCATATACCTGTTCTTTTAATTTTAAGTCCTAAATCTTCTGCATCTTCTGTTACACTTTCATTCCATTCTTTTAAAAATAATTGTGCCTCTAATTGATTTTTTAATAAATATGTTTTAAATTCTGATAATAATAATTCATTGGGCGTATCATCTTTGATTTGTTTCTTAAAAAGAACATAATCTTTATAGCCATATTTGGCAGCGGTCTTAACCAAATCAAACAACAAAATTTCGCTTTTTGAAAGTTTATCAGTACTTGTATTTTTTATTAAAAATTTAAAATCTTCTTTAGAAAATATACCCTGTGCAGCAATGAGTTCTATGGATAATTTTCCTTTCAAACATAAATTCAATAATTCTGCAGAAATACTTTCTATTCTTGGATTTATATAAAGTAAATAACTTACTATCGCAGGACTGTAATTATAGGGAATATCTCTCACATAAATATCTTTTACCTTGTCTGATTTCCTATAATATTTTGCTTTTAAAATGAAAAAAGTTATAATTAAAATTAGAATCGAAACAATCATTAAAATAATACTATAAATTGGATTTGGGTGTTCTTGATCATAGATATTTTTTTCTGTATCTATAATTTTTTGTAATCCAGTCCCTGAATGAACAACTGCAAATTCTGTTGAAGCTAACAAACTTCTTGGAAAAACAGTATCTAACTCAACAAATTGTTGACTAGGAATATTAAATACTTGAAATATTACTTTATTATTATCTTGCAAACCAATTTTACCATTTATCTCTGGGTGCCCCCAAATATAAACTTCTTTAGGGTCATTTACTTTTTCTGGCAAAACAATATAACCAACTAATTCATCTAAAGAATGATCCCACCCTTGACCCCACACTTTCCAATTAAATCGCGCAACATCATCATAGACATCTATTGCATTTGTTAAAGTGTAGCCCATGGTAAATGTTTTTAATTCATTATTTGCCGAATAGTACCAGGTTATTCTTGTGTTATCTCCCACATCAGTTAGTTCAAACTGTAATGGTTGTCTTTGATCATCTAAGACATAGATATCTGAAATGGTCCAAGATCCTTTTGGTATATCTCTATAGGCATAGGTATAGGGACCAGAAAAATCAAAAGTAATTATTTCGTCTACAAATACCTTGGCATTTCCATCTATAAAAAAAGCAATATCTGCTTTATCTAAATTATAGCTTTTGGCAAAACCAACAGAAGTGATTAAAATTAACAATGCAAATAATAAACTAAAAATAAGCAATTTTTTAACCATATTAGAAATATATAATTAGATTTATATAACTTAGCCCGAATATGACTAACTGAGGTATTTCTTTCGTTTCTGAATTTTTTCCATATGTTTAATTATTTCTGGATTATATTTGGCATATTCTTTTTCAAAAACTTTCCAAATTTTTTCCGAAAAATCAGCAATAATTATTTCTCTTAAAACTTCTAAATCCATTGCTTTATCTTCTGTTTTTGTAGATATAAAACTCAGGCCAAAATCAATAAAATAAGGTACATTATTTTTTTTATCAAATAAAATATTACAAAGCGTTAAATCCCCGTGAATAATATTGTTCCTGTGCAATTTAACAATATCTTGAGCTATTTTTTTTAATATATTTGGTTTACCATTAACAATTGATTTACTTTCACAAAAAGGCAAATATTCCATTAATATTTTATTACCATCAGAATAATAAACAATGGGGCAACAAACATTTGCTAATTTTACTAAATTTAATATTTTAACTTCGCTTTTTAATCTTCGCAATAAAATAATATCATCTAATTCTTTTACTCGATAGGTTTTAGAAATTCGTTCTTTCAAAATATACTTCTGTTTATTTAAAATAAAAAAAGAAATTCTTGCTTCTGCGCCTTCTGCAATTATTTTATTAGACATTTTACCACTATATTTATGGACAAAAAATGTATAATAAATTTTCACTCGCAGTTAAAGAATAGGTTATATTATCAAATCTAGATTCAAAATCTTTTTGTTCAACATTGGTATATTGATCTTTTATTAATTCAAATTCTAATTTTGATTCATTTAATGCTTGTTGTGCATTTTTTACATCGGTTTTCATTGTTGGCACTTCATTGGTACAATTATCTGTAAAATTTTCACCAGTGTTTAATTTGCCAGCAACATCTTTTGCCAAACCAGTTGCATTCCAAAATTTAGCCTCAAACTCTAATCTTTTCTTATCTGTGTTAGTTGAGCTTAATGCCAATTGTGAAAGATTTTCTGAAAATAACAATAATTTTTCTGGTGTTGCGCCTTCATCAATGGTGTATTTTAACTTTAATTTGTCTATTTTAACACCAACATTATTTACATTTTGATTATAAACATAAAAAATAGCACCAAATAATACTAATATCAAAACCAAAGCACCAAACTTAGACATAGAACATCACTACTAAAATATATACATATAAATATATAAAGCTTAGCCCCCTATTTAGATAGATTTCTATGTTTTCTGAGCTTATTCAATTGATTGTATTATTCTTTGTAATTGTTGATCCATTTATGAGCATGGGCCTGTTCTTTAGTGCCACACACGCATTAAAAGCACAGGATAGAAACAGAGTTGCACTAATCGCAATAAGTGTTGCTGTGATATTAAGTGCATTATTCCTATTCTTTGGAGAACAAGTATTAACTGTTTTACAAATTCAATTAAACAATTTCCAAATTGCCGGAGGAATTATTTTAGGACTTTTGGGTATTCAAATGGTTTTGGGGCAAGCAGGGCAGGAATCTGAAAAGTTTTCGCAACAAAATGCAAGAGCCATTGCAGCAGTAATTGGTACTCCATTATTAACTGGCCCTGCAACAATAACAACAATAATTATTTCAACAACTAAATTTGGCATGCTATTAACTGGTATTGCATTAGCAATTGTTTTTTTATTTACCTATTTATTATTATATTTTTCGCCCAAAGTAACAAAATTATTGGGCCCAAATGTTACCAAAGTTATTACTACTTTATTGGGATTGATTACTTTGGTGTATGGTGTTGCATACATTAGAACTGGACTAGGATTTTAATGCTAATTGCAGGAATTGACGAAGCTGGGCGAGGCCCTGTTATTGGCCCAATGGTAATGAGCATATGTGTAATAGATTCCAATGATAATGATCTATTAAAAAGATTAGGTGTTAAAGATTCTAAATTGTTAACAAAAAATCAAAGAGATACTATTTTAAAAGAAATAAAAAGAATTGCAAAAGAATATCACCATATTAAAATTGATGCAGATGAAATTGATAAACAACGAGAAAAAGATTCTTTAAACTATATAGAAGCAAAAATAACTGCCAAACTAATTAATAAATTAAAATTAAAACCTGAATTTGTTTACATTGATTGCCCTCAAACTTCAACAGATAAATATAAAGAAAAATTATATGCACTAATTGATTTAGATACAAAACTAATTGTTGAAAATAAAGCAGATTTAAACTATATTTGTGTTGGCGCAGCAAGTATTATTGCAAAGGTTGAAAGAGATTTAGTTATAGAAAATACAGAAAAAGAAGTAGGATTTCCATTGGGTTGTGGATATCCCCACGACGAAATAACAATAAAAGCAATAAATAGATTAGATAAAATTAAACCAGAATTTATAAGAAAAAGTTGGCAAACCTATATTGATATTAAAAATAAAAATAGTCAGAAAAAATTATTCTAGAATACTAATTACCAAACAAATCTTTTAATGTTACATTTAAATCTTGAACATTAATTTCTTTTCCATTTAAAAAAATAGTTGGTGTTCCTTTAATACCTAAATTAAATGCTGCCAAATTATCCACATCAACCAATTTATAAAAATCATTATAATTTGTAGTGTAACAGGATTCAAAATCATTGGTGTTTTTTCCTAGTTTTTCAACAAAATATATTAATTTATTTTCTGAATAATACCCTATATTTTCTTGCTTTTTTTGTAAAGTTATATCCGCATAATAATTTTCTTCTAGTAATTTTGCAAACTCTTTTTCATAGCCAAAATTCTTTGCACACAAATATGCTACTGCTGCATTATGACTATCTTTATAATTTGAATATTGATCTAAAAATGCAATTGGTCTATACTCAAAATCTAATTTGTTATAATACTGCGTCAATAAAGGATTTAATGTTTGTACTGCAAATATACTACAATTAGGACATTGAAAATCTAAATAATAATCTAGTTTTGGTTTTTTATTTAAAATATTAAAAAAAAGAATTGAAAGCAAAAGAACTAATATTGCACTAATTACAATATAAGTAACTAACCTTTTACTCTTCACAAAATCACTTTAAGTTTTCTTTTATTTTTTCTAATTTGTTTAACAATTGCCAAACATCACTTTTTGCATTTAATGGTAAATTTGGATCTGAACTAATATCTTGTAAACCATAAATTGCTTCAGATAATTTTACAACGTTCTTTCCTTCTTTTTCTATTATACTACCTATATTTTGTAATATATTTTTTACATTTTTGGGAATCATTGCATCTCCCAATAACATATCAATTAGATCTTTTATATCTTGAATTTCTAAATCAAAATTAAATTCCGACATTTTACCACCTCAGGATGGAAAATAAAAAAGAAAAACAAATAGGAGAATCCTATTTGTAGATTACTTTTACTTTTTCAATTTCAGTTAGACTTATTGGTGCAATCTTCTTTATTTTAGGATAGATTTCACTAAATAATTCTTTTGCATTCATACAAAGTTCTAGAAATTTTTCTAAAGAATTTTCAGAAGCTACTTTTTGTAAATAGGCACCTAATTCTTTTCTAATTACCTTTGTTTTTGATACTTCTTGTTTACCAAAAGTTACAGCAACATATTTTATTTTTACTTTTTGCTTATCTTTTAATTCCAAAGTATCAATTATTTCTATTTTACTAGTTCTTCTTCTAAACATTCTTCTTAAAGAAGATGCTTTAATTGTAAAACCAGCAAAATCTGTTTGTGCGTTACTACCTTCAACCTTTGATATTCTTAGTAAAGCATCAGTATTTTTATTTCTAATTTGATTTGTTAAAATACTCATATTTATTTTTACTAATCTACCAACCAATTGTTCTGGTTTAACACTAACAGTTTCACCAAATTCAGTATTGCCAAAAAATTTAGGCCCAACTAATTTGAATTGTTTTTTCTTCTTCCATTTATCAACAAATGCTCTCTTTTTCTGTTCCTCAGCCATAAAATATCACCTTTACTTCACCAATATAGCAGCTTGTTCTTCACTATATCTCCAACCTTTAGGTAATTTACTATTTCTTTTGTAATATTTTGCTAAACGTCTAATCTTAGAAACAGTTCTTTGATAACCTAATTTTGAGCTTTGATCTTTTTTATTTATTTTCATATGTTTTAATAATTTAACTGCTCTTTTTAACAAATCTGACAAATCTTCTGGTATTTCAGCTTCTAATTTATTTTCAATTAAAATTTGATTTATTGTTTTACCAGAGTACTTTTTAACATTGTGTACTTTAAATTCGTCTCTTAAAATTAATCCTATTTTAGATGTACTTACACCATCATTGTGTAATTCCATGATTTTCTTAATAACATCAATTTTAGGGATTTCTTTTTTAATTTCTTTTTCTGCTGCTTTGTGAACTCTAGGAGCTTCAGTATGAACTTCTTTAGGTTTCTCTACAACAGTATTTTCCAAGCCTTTAGGATTTTCCAAATCCTGAACGGGCTTGGTCATGTCTTTTGATACCATATAACACCACCAACCCTGTTTTAACTAAAAACAAGTAGTAAATACATATGATATATAATATTTATAAAGGAGTGGCTAATTTCTAAGCTTAGGGCCTAAGGCAAAAGGACAGGTTTCCCTTGCTTTAATATATATAAAAATTAATGATCGTGATGATCAACAACCATGCTTATTGCATTAGATATTCTTAACGCAATAACTACTCTATTTTCATTCAATGTTCTGTTAACTTCAGAAACAAATTCTTGTCTTATTGCATCTCTTTTTTTGCCAGATGCTCTTACATATTCATAGAATGCGGTTCTTATTTTTGGATTTAAACACAATCTTTCTAATACCATAGTAGCACCAGCATTTGATAGTTTAGACTCTTGCATTAAAGCTGGTTTTAAAGATCTAGTTAAATGCCAAAATAAATCTCCAACAGAACCAGGAATAATTCTGTGAGTTGTTATTTGTCCAGGCTTTGCTACTAAATCTCTTGGATCTACTGCTCTTATGTCTTTTAAAATTAAATCAGTTTCACTTGTATTTTTACGCCTAGAAAAAAATTCTTTAAATTTTCTAAATATTGCCAAAATAATTCACTCTTTTTTCTTATTTGAAAATGTTTGTGAGCCCAACATTAATATTCTGAAATAATTATTCATTACTATTTTATGATCATACATATAATCTTGGTTTGCAACATCAACTAAAGACATCAAATATAATTCATAATCTTTGCCATCTGCTTTTAATTTATCATTAAATTCTTTTATTAATTTATCTGCATGTTCTTGCAACATATCAACATGCGTAATATAATAAACACTAATTGTTCTTTCAGGATAATTTCTATCCAATGCATCATATACTCCAAACATCGCAGTAGGAATAATATTTAATCCTGTTTTCTCTTGTATACTTCTAACACAGGATAATTTTAATAATTCATCTTCTTTGATATAATCTTCTGGTATAGAATATTTTCCATTTGAATTTTTTATCATTAATAAATTGTTATTAATATTAACTATACAACCACTTGTAATTTTCATAGTCTCACCTTAATTTTTATATCCTCTATCATAAACATTTAAATCGCATTTTATTTGACATTGCGAATCATCATTTATAGGGTTACAAGTAACACCAACATCTACAACAAAAGTATCCTTAAAAGCAATATAATTTTCATTGGGATTTTCCAAATTTACTTTAATGGCTTCATCAGTACTAAGAGTTATACAACTTGTTCCCAAACCTGTTTCTTCAGATAATGCTTTTTTAGATATTGCTTTGCCTTTTTCTAAAGAAAAATCATTGATAACATATTCCGTGCCTATTGGATTTTTCATGGCCATTAGTATTTTATTTGAAAAAACTTCTTCGCTTAAATATGTTTTTTGTGTTCCCATCATAACAATTATAGAATAAATTATTCCTACTATTGCCAAACCTACAACCGCACCAATTAATATTTTAAAAACACTTCCGGCCTGCCCTCTACTATCAATAAATTGCTTAGCCACCTAAACCACCTAATAATAAAGAGGCACCCATTGATGCTAAAATAAAAACTACCACGGCAACAGGAATCATATAGGCCATATTCATTTTCATTTGAATTGGATTATCACTTTGAACTCTACTAATAAAGTATACCAAAGCCAAAACTACCAAAATTAAATTTATAGATAATATTAAATTAAAAGCAAACGGACTTGCAATACTTCCAATTGCATTTGGATTTACTGCCCCCATAACTTTGCTTGGATCTAAAGAACTCATACTTGAACTACCTAATGCACTTGTTGAAGATGACGATGAACTACTTGACATTCCTGATGATCCTAAAGAACTCAATGTTAATATTACTACTTTCTGTATTGCAGACACCATACCTAAAACAGCAGGCGCAATCATTGATACCATTGTGGTCATCATTTCTCTAACATCATCGGTTAATTTTTCAACAGTTACTTTAATATCTTCGATATTTTTTAATTGAGTTGAAATAGATAAAATTGTTTTTGCAACTGTGGTTACACCTAATTGAGAAGAATCAGAAATAATTTTCATATTATTTTTTATCAAAACACTGGGATTATTTTTTAATGCACCAAATAAAGGATCAAATAATGCTTGATCTAAAGGCATACCTAACAAATTAATATTGTCTACAACCTTTGCTAATAAATCCTGTGAAATTACCAAATCAGGGAAAAAATGCATAGTATCTTTCAACGCGGTTTCCATTGGTTTTCCTTCACTTAAACGGGACGCCAAAATAAATAATACTTCTCTAAAATTAGATTCCATATCAATATAATAATCCTGTATTTTTTTCTTATATACTGCAGTTAAATAACAATATAATGCAATCAGTAGTGCCAGTGTTAAAACTATACCGTATAAAATATAATAGGGTGTTGTATCATGTCCATCTTTCAACGAATATAATAATTTTTGCGTAGCCACTGTGCTATTATATTCATCCGTATCTTTTGCAATCTTCTTTCCAGTTGTTGCAATATAACTATCTGCCATCATTTGAAAATAACTATCTGGATTGTCAATATAATTTTGTGGCAAATTATCTTTTATCATTGTTTTTTCTAAAGTAACACCAAATTGATATTGTAGGAAAATACTTAATCCTACACCTATAATTAATACCAAAGCTAAAAGAACAAAAACATTCATTTCAAATTTTCCAATTCTAAAATTATTTTTTTTAGGAACTCCTTTATAATTATCTGGAATCACTGGTGTGTGATATAATAAAGGAACACTTCGTGATATTTTTTTTCCGTAAAAAAATACAAACATGGGTATTGCAACATCATATAAAATAAATAAAACATAGGGATTAGAAAATGGTAATCCTGCAAACACAGAACCAATGGGCAAAATAATTACTAATAATAATGGTAATAAAACACCAACATAAAATAAAACTAAACTTGGTTGTGATAATTGTCTTGCATAGGTTTCCATTTTTAATTTAATTGCATCCAATAAATTCTCAGTTGTTTTATCCAATAATTCTGAACGTCTTGCCTCATTATCTTCAACCATTGCAGATTTAATCATCATTACTGCTTCTTTAAAATCTAAAGAATAGGCTTTCCATCTATAGGCGATATAATCTAAACCTTCCGAAACACTTGAATAAACTCCAATATTTGTATCCCAAATTGCTTTTCTAAAATCTTCTGCTAAATGACCTTCTCCTTGTTGTGATGCAAAAAGAATTGCTCGTTCTAAATTTGGAACTAGTTTCAAATACATTGTTAAATAGCCAATCATCGCTGGCAAATAGGTTAGTGATTGCCTTTTTTCTTCCTCTGCTTTTACCAAAGGATAATTTGATGCAGCATAGATTAAATATCCTGCAATACCTCCCAAAACAGCCAATGATACTGCAATAACAATCAATGGATCAATGGAAGATAATGCATCAATACTTTGTGCCAAAAAATAAAAAAGAATGTATATAAGAATTAATAAAACAAAAACAATTCCCAAACTAAAAACTGCAACAGTCATTACAAAAGCATCATATTCTTCTGGCTTCAGTTTCCAACCCAAAAATAAAACTGCATCTTTAACTTTTTTATGCAAGTTTCCTTTTCCCAAAGCAGGAAATTGTTTGTATGCTTTTTTACACCATCCAACATATTTTGGATCTTGAATATTTTTATCCTGGGTTTTATTTTCTTCTAAATTTTGTTCCCCTTTAATGCCACGATACAAAGCACCTAGATTAACATCCTGTGGTGCTTTTTGATTTACAATATGATTTTCTTGATTATTTGTATCTGACATATTTTCACTTATTTATTTTTTAAAAA
>CAIWXP010000191.1 GCA_903916665.1 Candidatus Iainarchaeum sp.
GATGAAAATTATCTTTGGCAGCTTCAGAATTAAATTTATCTTGTAATTCTTGAACTTTCTTAGAAGCCATATCTTCAGTTTTTTCTAAAGTTTTTATTCTCATTTCTAAATTACTTATTTCAGTTTTTAAATCTTTAATTAATTTTGATTTATCAACTTTTAACATTACAAATCCTAAATTTTTATAGGCTGATTCTTCTTTACTTTCTTCCAATTCTTCAATTGCATTTTTTGTGGTATCAATTACCATCTTTAATTGTGTTTTTTGCATACCTATATTTTGTAATTGTGTATTATACTGATTAAATATTTGAAATTCCTCATTTGAAACCATAAAAATTCCTCCATTTATTCTTCATCAATTTTATTTTCTTTTAATCGTGTATCTAATTCTGAAAACATTCTTAATTTCATTAATACAGAATTTACTGTTGCTCTTACAGAAGTAAAATCTTTCGATTTAATAATAAAACTTAATTTATTATCTTTTTGTTTCAAAGAAACATCTGCTCGTCCTTTATCAAATAAATCATGAATTATTGAATCATACATTTCTTTTGCATGTTTGTCATTAACATCCAATGTTAAAACAATATCTGACATTTTTATTCTTCCTTAAAATTCTCATTTGCAAAGGTTAATTTAAATGCGGGTCCAATTTCTTTTTTCTCAAAAAATATTGATGTTGCATTTTTCAAATCTTTAACAACATAATCTGATTTATCTTCTATATTCAAATCAAATTGTTTTAGTATATGACTTAGTGCCAAATCTTCTGTTTTTAAAGAAAAAGATCTAATTCTAACATTATCTTGACCAGATATTTCCGCTCTAGTTCTTAATAACTTAATAAAATAAGAATCTCTCCATTCCCATGTTTTTTCATTAACTAACATTACCAATAATTGTTGAGGATTTCCATTTTTTTCAGTAATTATAATTACAAATTCTACTCCTTTGTAACGAGCATCTGCAATTAAATCACTAATAGAAGTTTTACCTCGAGTAATATAATTTGCACCAAATAAAAATGCTAATTGTTTTGCAAACGTTCTTACTCTTGTACTTGGTTTTCTTGATGTAGTTAAATAATTTGGCATAGTATCACTTCATTTATTCTGCTTTAATCGTTTTAACCACTTCTGGTCTAACCTTTTCAATTACTCTAAATGAACAGTATGGACATCTTATTGGACCATCTAATAAAGAATCAAATTCTTTACCACATCTTACACATTTATATTTAGTCATAAAAATCCTCTTAATTTTTTATGATATCTATTGTAATTTCTATTTTTGAAATTATCAATTGTGTCATAAAAATCCTCTATCACTTCTTTTCTGATTTTAATGCTTTACCATTTTTATCAAATAACTTATTAACCATTGTTGTTTTCATTAATGTTTCTGGCTCATAAGCTCCACCTGCAAATTCTTTTCCACAGTTTGAACATAGGAAAATACCTGCTGCTTTTCGTTTTACACTATCTTTTCCACAATAAGGACAAGCTTGTTTTTGATATTTATATTTACTTTCAACAGCCAAAACGTTTTTTCTAATTTTTGACCCATATTTTGAACCAAATCTACCCATAGTCATGTTTGACACCCCTTAATTTTAGGCAATAAATTTTCATTTATTTCTTTTTCATTGCATTCATTAATTTTTTATGAACTACATCATAATTTTTTAATGCAATGCTAACAATATCTTTTATTTCATCGATTTTAAATGATCCTTCTGCTCCTTTTTGTATTGCAACCATTTTTTTATCATTGGTTATTGCAATTGAAAATCTTGCGTTTGATGCTGCTTCTTCAACTAATTCTGGATCTAAAATAATTTTATCATCAATTTTTACAAATGTAAATAATAATGGATCATTTGTAAATTCAACAACTTTATTTTCATATTCTCCTTTTACTATTGTACAAGTATCTTCAGTTAATTCTATTTTTGGAAATCTTGCATTTTTCATTGCTGCCAATGCAGCATATTCACAAGCATCAAATAGATTTCCATCATTATTCATAATGTACATATCTACGTAAACCATCCAAACGAATTTTCCTTCTTTTATACACAGTTTTTTCCAATCTATTCCTTTAGATTCTCTCAATGCTCTATCAACAACTCTTGATAATTCAATTGATGTTTCATCAGGAGGTCCAGTTCCAAAACTTGGATCTGACATTGGACTTAATTCTATCCCTATACTAATTGACCCTTCATCAGGATTATCAGGATATGGTTTATCAATTAATATTTTTACACCAGCAATAATTTTTGTTTTGCCGTAGGTGAAAATACAAGATCCGTCTGCATTTAGTAAAGTATTTAATTCCATACTAATATCTCTTGTATCCAAGAATCCTCTTTTTGATAATCTTTTATTTTCAGCAATTTCTTGCTTTACCATTTCTGCTTCATAAAAATGTTCTTTCATTTTAATCACCATTAAAGTCGTCTTTGAATCGTTCTTTCAAAACTTTGACTTGCATATCTTTTATTTCTTTACAACTTTTTCTTGCAACTTCTAAAATTTCATTAAATTCTTTTTCTGTCAATGGACCATCCATTTGCATCAAAACAACTTCATCACTATTTGGCAACATTGCAATGGGCAAATCAACAGCATCTGGAGCATCTTCTTCGTGTTTACTCAAATCAGATATTAATTTTCCACCTGCTTTACCAACAGATGTTCCAGAAACCAAATCTTTCATTGGGATTCCTGCGTCAGCTAAAGCTAAACTTGCTGCCAATAATGCAGTTATTCTTGTTCCTGCATTTGCATCTAAAATAGTTACAAAAACATCAATTGCAGTGTTTGGGAATTGTTCTAATTCTGCAGCTCTACTCAATGCTTCTCCAGAAACTTTTGATATTTCAATTTCTCTTCTTCCAGGCTTTGGATTTTTTCTGTCGGGCACTGAAAAAGGAGCCATTCTGTAAAAATATCTTATTGTTGCTTTGTTTGGATTTGCCATATGCTTAGGTAACATTTCCCTTGGACCATATACTGCAGCAACTGCTTTATTTTGACCCCATTCAACATAGGCTGAGCCATCTGCTCTATCAATTACACCAACTTTCAAATTAATTGGTCTTTGTTCAAATTGACCTCGACCATCAAATCTTTTTCCTTTTTGATCGAAGTACCATTCCTCATTTTTTACCATAGTTTATCACTCACTTCATTTTCTGTAAATAAATATTCATTTTATCTGTTAAATTATCCACATGAGAATATTTTGAAATAACTTCCAATGCATTTTTTACAATACTTGGTTTCCCATCTTGAATAAAAATATTTCCATTTGCTCCTACCAATATTTTTGAACCTGAAAATTTTTCTAATAATGTAATCATTGATCTATGTTTTCCAATTACTCTTGGAACTTTTTTTGCAGAAACATTTAATAATATTCCATCCTCTAATTTTGCTTGAATATCAATTGTCATATCTTTAATTTCATTAACACCAATAACTTGACACAACATCAAATCTCCTGGTTTTAATTCTGTTTTAATACTTCTTTTATGCACATAGGGCATATGATAAGATTTCACATCTAAAATATAACCATTCATATCTTGTGCAGTTATCATTCCAATAATTTGATCTCCTTCTTTTGGAGTATATTTTCCATTTAATGGAACTACTTGCGTGTCTTCACCTTGATAAAGAACACCCAAATATTTTGAATAGGTTTTTTCATTTTCTGTATAAATACCTGAGCCTCTTTCAGCTTTATCAGATATTAATTCACCTGGTACTACAATTGTTTTTGTCATATCCATATCACTCATTTATTTTATTGAATATCAAATTGTGCCTGTCCTTTTGTTAACCCTGAAATTGTATTCATAAAAGCATCCTTTTCTCCTGCCGGCACTTTAGCAGAAAAAATAAAAGCCGTTGATTCCCATTTTCTATCTTGGATCTCATATTTATTTATTATTGAATTTACTTTTCCCGCAAACTGTATTGGAATTGTTGCTTTGAAAATAACTGTTTTAAATTCCATTGGTAATATTTCAGTTAATTTTTCAATAATTCTTTCTATTTGTTGGTCAATGGGTCTTTGAGTATCTATTTGAATTTTAGCAGTTTCCAATGAACTTTCTACTCTTGTGTAAGTGTGAGGTGCTTTTGTTACTGGGTTTGTTGAGTTTCTTACAATATATGCAATAACTTCTTTTCTTTTCATTTCTGCTAATTTTCTTTTTTGTTCTGTTGTTAAATCTAAATGTCCTCTTTTTAAAATTACTTCAACAATTTTTACCAAATCTGTTGTACCAAAATGTTCTTGTAAAACTTTTTCTGAAACCAAATCGCCAGATTTTGCATTTTTATAAACTTCATCTGTTGCCATTAATTTGCTCATATTATTTGCAAGATCTTTATTTCCTTGGCTAATTTCTAAAGCCATATCCGGATCAACCATTATCTCAAATTTTTGACCTTTATCTTCATAGCTTGCTATTCTTGCATCATTAATATTAACCATTAACATCACTTTAATCATTCAAAATTATTTTTTAGAATTATTTCTTTGTTGTTTTTTTCATTTCTAATTCTTTTAAATCATTATTTTTAAACTCATAAAATTTTACATTTGAAAAATCAATTGTTGCTTTTTCATAAACTTCTTGCATTGCTTCTTTTAATAATTCCTGTGCTTGTTCTAAAGTCATATTCTTTGTAAATTTCTTTTCAAATAAAACTGTTGCTTTTTGTTTTCCTCTTCCAATTGCCAAAGCACTATATTCGGCAACTGCTCCAGATGGTTCAGTTTCAAAAATATGATAGCCTGTATCATCTTTTCCAACAACAATAAATGATACTCCAAAAGGTCTCATTCCACCATATTGAGTAAATATTTGTTTTACTGTTGCTACTTTCTTTGCAACTGTGTTTACTTCAATTGGCTCATCATATAAAAATTTATTTTCTGCCGCAAACTCTCTTGCATTTTCAGATAACTTTCTAGCATCTCCAGCCAAACCTGCTGAAATAAAATAAATATGATCATCTATCTTGAAAACCTTTTCAATTGAATCAGTTACCAAAAGTTTTGAATCAAAATTAAAATCAACTACAAACAATATACCCTCTTTATAGCTAACTGCCATTGCTGGGGTACCTCTTTCAATAATCTTTGAGGCATATTCTACCTGATACAACCTTCCTTCTGGACTAAATACAGTTATAGCTCTATCATAGGCCATAATTGTGCTCTTATCTGCTTGCTGAGCAATCATAAATACACCTCTAAAACAAAGAATTAGACTATTATATATATGATTTATATAATTTATAAAGGTTATGTTATACTACCAAACGCAATTTCGCTGCAAATATTTTAATAAATCTGCCTTTTCTTGCTCTTTTAAAGGGTAATAATTCACTAATTTTTGCCAAAAGAACAATTGTTGCGCTTCAGGAAGGTTTAATTCTCTTAAAATTGTAGATACCATGTGTATATCGTATGTAAAAGAAGTTGATAAATGAATATCATAATTAGGTTGTTTATGTTTTTGTAAAAGCTCAAAATCTATCAAATAAACTTCACTTTTTCTTACAGTTATGTTTACAGGCATCAAATCACCATGGTGTATTCCTAATAGATGCATTAAAGCAACTTGTTTTGCCAAACTTAATGCCAATTTAAACCTTTCTTGAGAATTTGGACGTTTTGTTTTCAAATAGGTTTCCAAATCTGTACCCGAATCTAGAAAAATAACTTCTTTATAATATCTTTTACCTTGAATTTCAACAATATTCTTTTCATTATTTGGATCAACTAAAGGTAATTCAACATTTACTCCTTTTTCAGCTAATTCCAATATAGCTTTTAATCTACTTTCTAAAATCAAGGTTTTAACAAAAATACTCTTTTTAGTATTTGGTAAATCTAACCTCATAACCTTTTTTTTAGTCCCTACAAAGACTCCTTTTGATTGATCTATTTTATCAGATTTAACTTCTGGTTTAACATATTTCCTTTCTTTTAATCTAAGCATAAATAACTATAAAAAGAAACCTTTATATAATTCGTGGGTCTAATATTATTTACTAATTTTAATTTATTAAAAACATTATCTCAAATTATCGAATTTTTTGTATTTATGTTCAATTTAACTTGGAGGTATCTCTATGGTATCAGATGTAGAAATAAAGGAAACAGTAAAAAATCTAGAAACTCGAGGAATAAGAGTTGTTTTAGTGGATTCAAAGAAACAAGCTTTGGACGAAGTTTTAAGGGTAATTCCTAAAGGGTCAGAAGTAATGAATGGTTCTTCAACAACTTTAAATGAAATAGGTTTTACTGATTTCCTGAAAAAACAAAAAGATTTCAAGAACTTGCATAAAAAGGTTTTAAAAGAAAAAGATTATGCGAAAGCTTCTGAATTACGAAGAAAGTATACTACTGCAGAATATTTTCTAGGTAGCGTAAATGCAATTGCACAAACAGGAGAATTGGTTGCCTGTGATGCTTCTGGTTCAAGAGTAGGGGCCTATTTATTTTCTGCACAACATTTGGTTTTAGTTGCAGGAATAAATAAAATTGTGCCAGATTTAGAATCAGCAATAAAACGAGTTAAAGAATATGTATTCCCTTTGGAAGATGCAAGGGCACAACAAGCCTATGGAATGCACAGTACTTTAGCTAAATGGGTAATAATAGAAAAAGAATTTGTTCCAAATAGAATTACTTTGGTTTTAGTAAAAGAAAAATTAGGGTTTTAAAAAACCCTTTAACATCCGATCAAAGAATTCTAACATTGCTTGATTTTTTCTATAAGGCTCTTTAATTCCAGAAAATCTTTTTTCTATTTCTGTATATTTGTCAGGAACGCATAATTGTAGATAACTCATAAATCTTTCTGCTGTTGAATTTCCAGATAAATTTTCAGGAATTACAAAAATTGGTGCAAATATTTTTGAAAACAATCTTTTTTCTGTTTCTGGATGTAATCTATCCTCAGTTCTTGTTTCTCGAATTACACCAGAATCTTGTTTTTGTCTGTATTTGCTTCCTACTTTAGAATCACTAAATTTTCCAGCTACTGCGTACTTATTTATTTTAACTCGTGGTTGTACTAGTCGTCCCATAAAATCACAGCTTTGATTTTAATTTACTTTTTTAATAAATCATCAACTTCTTTTTTTGCGTTAATTATTTCTTTAACCTGTTCTTTATCTAACATTAATAACATTGTTTCAAATTCTGCTAAATGTGTTTTTTCTTCTTTTGCAATATCTAAAAATAAAGCTTTAATATTTTTATTTGTTGCATTGGCAGCTAATTGTGTATAGGTACTTACTGCATCTAATTCTGCAATCATTCCTAATCTTAAAATTTCCATATCTATATCTTCTTTTCTAACTTTTTTCAAATCAACTGGCATAACAGACATTATATCACCAATAAAAATAAGCTGAATAAGTATAAATACTTTGCTATTATTTTACAATAATTTCTTTTTTAATTAGTTCATCATCGTAGGGCCAATTTAATTTTAATTCTATTTCAAAATAAAACTTAATTTCATTTATTTCTGGGTACATTGCATCAAATAATTTGTGTGTTAATGATCTATTTATTTCTTCTTTTTTGGGCAAAGTAATTTCTCTTTCAAATGCTAATATCTTTGGACCAAATTCTGTTGGAACATAGCTATTACTTATAATTAGTTTTTCTTCAAAAAGTTTCTTTGTTTCTGTTTGATCTTTCTTAAAATCATCAACTTTAGATTGTATATGAGTTGCATTTAATTGAAAAAATCTTATTGTTAAAGATTTAATAAAAAACTCTTTTTTAATTTTCAATTCTGTTTTA
>CAIWXP010000192.1 GCA_903916665.1 Candidatus Iainarchaeum sp.
CTCCATCAAAGGCAATAATTTTTTTATATATTCAACTGTTCTAACCTTGGCATATTGATTAGTATGTCTATTGTAAAATGTTGATTCTCTATCTATATTTAATTCAATATATGCCTGACCATTTACTGCCAACATCATTGCCATGAAAAATGCATTATGAGCAGGATATTCAGTGTATGCTCCAGCACCCATAGCACACATTAATAAATGATATTTACCTTTCATTGCATTTATTAAATCAATATATTTTTCTGGTAAAGATCCTAAAGTCTCTAATGCAATATTTGATGAAAAATCATTTCTAACTACTTTCTGAACTTCGGGAATAATTGTTTTTGTTAAACCCAAAACATCAACTTCGGGAATAATATTTTGTTTTTTTAGATGTTCTTTTAATTCAATTATATCTTGTCCAAAAGACGGTCCAACAATCATAATTTCTGGATTTGTAATTCCTTGTATTGCCAAATTTTTTAAATGTTCAATAGGCCAACCATTTAAATCATCAAAATATATTTCTTTAAATCTTTTTGGTTCACCATTAACAGCATCCCATTTATCATCTCTTTTTAATAATCTTTCTTTAATGCTATCTCTAGGTTTTAATCCTCTTTTGATTTGTTTTGCTCTTATGGGTCTAATTGGTTCTGGCATAATATCATTCCAATATTGCTTTGATTCTTCTTATTCCTGCAGCACAGGATTCTTCTTTTAAGATTTTGAAATGCCCTAGTTCTTTTGTGTTGGTAACATGTGGACCCATACAAATTTCCTTTGAGAAATTTCCAATACTGTAAACTGTTACTTTATCTGGATACTTCAAACCAAATTCAGATTGTGCTTCACTTTTCATTGCCAAGTCTAAACTCATTTCTTCTTTCTTAATCGGCAATGATTGTTTAATAATTTTATTAACTTCTTCTTCTACGCCTTTAATTTCACTTTGAGCCATAGGTCTAGATAAATTAAAATCAAATCTTAATCTTTCTGCTGTTATATTAGATCCTTTTTGTTTAATTTGATCAGAAACTAATTTTCTTAAAACTTCATTTAATATATGAGTTGCAGTGTGTAACTTAATTGTCATTTCACTATTATCGCTTAGACCACCTTTGAATTTTTGTTCTGATCCTTGCTTAGAAACACTTTGATGTTTTTTAAATTCTTCTGCATATTCTTTCATATTTATTTTAATTGGTTTACCAATCAATTTTAAACCATATTCATTTAAGTATTCCTGTGATAATTCAACAGGAAATCCATAGCTCTGAAATAATAAAAATGCAAATTGACCCGAAAATACTAATTCAGAATCTCCAAAATTTAATTTCTTTTGAGTTTCTAAAATAATTTGTGCATTGTGTTCTAAATATCTTAAACCCTGAGTTAAAGTATTTCTAAATTTAATTTCTTCTTTGTCCAATTCTTCAATTATGGTTTTTTTATTTTGTAATAATTCTGGATAATTATCTTTATATAATTCTATATATTCTTCTGCCAATTCAGATAAATTATTTATTATACCCAATTGATTTGCAAATCTAATTGCTCTTCTGATTAATCTTCGTAAAATATATCCTCTTTCTGTATTACTAGGAATACAACCATCACCAATTAAAAAAGTTGATGCTCTAATATGATCTGCAATAATTCTCATTTCTTTTTTATGGTTAGAATATTTTTTATTAGATAATTTTTCGATAAGTGAAATTACACTTGAAAATAAATCAGTTTCATAGGCGCTTTCTTTTGCACTTAATATGGCAAAGGTTCTTTCAAAGCCCATTCCAGTATCAACATTCTTTTTTGGCAAAGGCTCAACATCACCAGAAGATAATCTGTTGTACATCATAAAAACATTATTCCAAATTTCAACCCATTTATCATTTGAAGGATCAAAAACTTTTGGTGCTTCCTCTTTTCCTGTCCAATAGAATATTTCGCTATCCGGACCACAGGGACCAACATCACCAGCAGACCAAAAATTATTGCTAGCATTCAAATAGGCAATTCTATCTTTACTTACCCCCAATGAAAGCCATAGGTTTGCAGATTCTTCATCCTTAGGCACTTTAGAATCTCCTTGGTAAACAGTAAATGCTAATTTCTCCTTTGCTATTCCTAACCATTTAGGACTTGTCAAAAACTCAAAACTAAAAGCAATGGATTCTTTCTTAAAATAGTCACCTAAACTCCAATTTCCCAACATTTGAAAAAAAGTGTGATGGGTATTATCTCCAATATTATCAAAATCAACGGTTCTCAAGCATTTCTGACAATTAACTAATCGAACTCCCAAAGGATGGGTTTGCCCAAGCAAGTAAGGGACCAAAGGTTGCATTCCTGCAGTATTAAACAAAACTGTGGGGTCATTATTTGGTATTAAAGAGGCAGAAGGTATTTCTATATGCCCTTTGCTTTTGAAAAAATCAATATATTTTTGTCTAAATTCTTTACCCGTAATCATAAAAATCCCTTTTCTCTTTGCTCAACTCATTTACTCTTATATATTATATTTATATATTGACAAATAGTATTTAAAGCTAATTAGGCAAGTATTTTAATGCTTTGCGAGCATAATATATATGATTTAAACTTATTAAAAGGAATCATTATGGCCGAATCAGTTGCAGAATATAGTGTAAGTGTTGCATTAATCTCTTTGGTAGTAGTATACCTTTTGTCATTGGTTTCTGGAACTAAAATCGCATTAACTCCTTTGATTACTATTTTTGTTGCCGCTTTTGTTGTGGCCTATTTATACAAAACCTATTCTAAGTAAGATTTATATATTAATAAACTATTTATTATTAAAAATTTAAAGAACTTATTTTGGTTATTTAGGTGATTCTATGATAATTGTAATGTTTGGCGCTCCTGGAGTAGGAAAAGGAACAATTGCAAATATGCTTGCAAAAAAACATAAATTGGATATTATTTCTGCAAGTAGTGTTTTAAAATCTGAAGTTAAAAAGAATACTAAAAATGGAAAAATAATTGCAAAACATATGAAAGATGGAACATTGGTTCCCAGCAATATAACAATTCCATTAATAGCCAAAGCAGTAAATAAATCTAAAGCAAAGAATATTTTATTGGATGGTTTTCCAAGAGCTGTTGATCAATGCACTCATTTTGAAGAATATCACAAAATAAATTTAGTTATTGATTTGCAAGCACCTTACAAAATTATATTAGAAAGATTATC
>CAIWXP010000193.1 GCA_903916665.1 Candidatus Iainarchaeum sp.
AGTCAACAACAAAAGAATCAAAAACTAATCCTGCTTCTAGCTACAATAGTTACTCAAATAGAAACATTGAAGACATTTATCAAGAATTTAATAGTTCTCAAAACGGTTTAACTAATTCGTTAGTTAAAGAAAACCTTTCAAAATATGGTCCAAATGAACCAATTAAAAAAGAAAAAATATCTGTTGCAAAAAAAATCATAAAGAAATTTCTTAACCCGTTAGTACTAATTCTTATTATTATTGCACTATTTTCGCTGTTCTTTGGAGAACAAATTGATGCTATTTTTGTACTATGTATGATTTTAATAAGCGTATTCTTAGATTTTTTTCAAGAACATAAATCAGAAAAAGCATTCAACGAATTAAATAAATTAATACAAACAAAAATTACAGTAATAAGAAATAATTTAGGAAAAGAAATAGATATTAAAGAATTAGTTCCTGGAGATATTGTAATTGTTTCTGCAGGCTCAATGATTCCCGCAGATATTAGAATTATTTCCTGTAAAGACCTATTCATAAATCAATCCTCTTTAACTGGCGAATCATTTCCTATTGAAAAAACATACAATTTATTAAATCAACAAAATACATCAATCAATGAATTAACTAACATTGCATTTATGGGGTCAAATGTTATTTCTGGAATAGGTACAGGAATTGTGATTAAAACAGGAGAATCAACACAATTTGGAGAAATATCAAAATCAATTTCTCGAACTAACATTGAAACTAGTTTTGATAACGGAATTAAAAAATTCACAATGTTAATGATTAAATTCATCATAATATTAGTTATTTTTATTTTTGTTGTAATAACCTTTGTTAAGCACGGGTCAATAACTGAAGCGGTTATGTTTTCATTGGCAGTAGCAGTTGGATTAACACCAGAAATGCTTCCTATGTTGGTTACTATTAACTTATCAAAGGGTGCAATTGCAATGGCAAAGAAAAAAGCAATTGTCAAAAAACTAAATTCCATACAAAACTTTGGTGCCATGGATATTTTATGTACAGATAAAACCGGTACATTAACAATGGATAAAATTATTTTAGAAAAACATTGCAATATTGATGGTGATGATGATGAAAATGTTTTAAAATTTGGTTATATACTAAGTACCTATCAAACAGGATTAATTAATCTTTTAGATGAAGCAATTTTAAAACATGAAACTATTTCTATAACTGATTTTGATAAATTAGATGAAATTCCTTTTGATTTTGTAAGAAAAGTAATGTCTGTGGTTGTTAAAAATAATGAAAAAAACATTTTAATTTGTAAGGGTGCACCAGAAGAAATTTTTAAAAAATGTAAATTCTATGAAAAAAACAATAAAATTCTACCATTAACTGAAGACATTCAAAAAGAATTTCAAAATTTATATGATAAATTAAGTAATGATGGATTTAGAACTTTAGCATTGGGATATAAAGAAATTACATTTAAAAAAGATTATTCAAAGGATGATGAATGTGATTTAGTTTTAAAGGGTTATTTAGGTTTTTTAGACCCTCCAAAAGATTCTGCAAAAGATGCACTACACGTTTTAGAAAATAGAGGTATAGAAATAAAAATTCTTACTGGCGACAATGAATTAGTAACAAGAAAAATATGTAATGAGGTAGGAGTTAAAATTAAAGGAATAAAATTAGGTATTGATATTGATAAACTAAATGATGATGAATTAAAGATAATTGTTGAAACTACAACCATATTTGCTAGATTATCACCTTTGCAAAAAGAGAGAATAATAAAAACATTACAAGCAAATAAACACACTGTTGGTTATTTAGGAGATGGAATTAATGATGGACCATCACTAAAAATTTCCGATGTGGGAATATCAGTAAATAATGCTGCAGATATTGCAAAAGAATCTGCAGATATTATTTTACTAGAAAATAGTTTAGCAATACTACATGATGGTGTTGATATTGGAAGAAAAACATTTGGTAACATTATTAAATATATAAAAATGGGTGCAAGTAGTAATTTTGGAAATATGTTAAGTATGACTGGTGCAACAATATTTTTACCCTTCTTGCCTATGTTACCAATTCAAATTTTATTAAATAATTTTTTATATGATTTATCAAATATATCTTTACCATTGGATGATGTAGATGAAGAATACTTAAAAAAACCAAGACCTTGGAATATTGATTTCATAAAAAAATATATGATTTATATTGGGCCAATTAGTTCAATATTTGATTTTGCAACCTATGCATTAATGTGGTTTGTTTTTGGAGGTTCAACATTAACTCCAACAGCAATAATACTATTTCACACAGGTTGGTTCCTAGAATCTCTATGTTCACAAACTTTAGTAATTTATATAATTAGAACAAACAAAATACCTTTCATTGATAGTTGGCCAAACAAATATTTACTATTAACAACTATTGCTGTGTTAACATTTGCGTTTATTATTCCTTTAACATCATTGGGCCAATTCTTTGGCTTTGCTATTCTACCTTTGAAATTCTTTTTAATATTAGCAGGGATGATGCTATTGTACTTATTTATGGTGCAAATAGTGAAAGCTTGGGTAACTAAGAAGTATGGCTATCAATAAAATTAAAACTTTTTAAATAATTCTAATGCTTTCATTGCTTGATTTTTTACATCTTCTGAAATATCTTTTTTAATTAAATCTTCTTTTGTAAACCAATTAAAATCATTTAACTCTTTCTTTTCAATTTTTAATATACTAATATCTTTAACTTTACAAATATAAAAAAATCCACAATGATCATGATCTCCAACATTATGAACATTTACATAAAAAGGATTTGCTAAATTTCTTTTGATTTTGCCATTAACAGGCAAATCTTGATTATTCAATATCTCTACATCCAAATTTAATTCTTCTTTTACTTCTCTAATAAGTGCATCATCAGGCGTTTCATCTTTATCGATATGTCCCCCAACAGGTAACCACATACCTAAAAATTTATGATGAACTAATAAAACTTTATTGCCATTTATTATATAGCCACCAACACATAAATCTAGCTTCATAATAGATTTATAACAACAAAATATATATACAATAACATATATTATGTATATTACTGATAAGATAAATAATGCACAAAAGATACATTTAAATACTCCTTTGTATCAATATTATTTAACTTTATGAGTTAAGGAGGCATGTTAATGTTCTTTGATAAATTATTTTGTTTAATAGCAAGTTTAGTATTATTATCTACAGCAGCTTTTGCTGGTTATGCAGTTACCTATGCTACAAATGCATTTGGTTATAGTGATGCAAGTTCCTATGTAACTTTTGACACAACATCTAATAATGTCTATGGTTATACTAGCTACCCTACAAACTATTACGGATATAATACAGGATATTCAAACTATAATACTGGATACTCGGGTTATAATACAGGATCATACTACTACAATGGATCATACTATTATTACCCATCAACATACAACTATACCTATAGACCCACATACTATGTTCCAACCTATTACACTTACACCTATGTAACTCCGGTATATTACACATATCCTACAGCCTATAGAACTGGTTGGTACTACGCATAAACCAACCTTTTATTTCTATTTTTTTCTTTTTTAATTTTAGCAAGTTTTTTTAATACTTAAGTTATCTTATTATAATGATTAAAAGATTAGCCAAATTGTTAATTCAATTAATTATTATACTAATTGGAATTGTCGCCATTATTTATTTCATTAGTGATTTAACAAATACAAAGACCCAAACAAATTTGCAACCAAACCAATTGGACCAAAACAATAATCAAACAACAACCCCACAAGACACTAATTCTAATTATCATGTTTACTTTTGCCCAGAGGATGATTGTAACACAATTTTATACAATACTTTAAACAATGCAAAAACCATTGATTGCGCAGTCTATGATATTACTTTGAATTGGATTTATGATCTAGTAAAAACCAAAAACATAAGAATAGTGACCGATAACGATCAATTAACTAATTATGGAAAACAATTTGATTTTGTCAAAACAGACAACTCAAAAGACTATATGCACAATAAATTCTGTATACTTGATTCTAACCTCTTATTAATTGGATCATTAAATTTTACCCAAGATGCAATAGAAAATCAAAACAATAATTTTATTATTACAAATAACAAATATTTCATTAGTGAAGCACAAATTGATTTTAATAATCTATGGAATGGTAATTTCACAAAAGCATTTGATGCAGATAGCATTTGTTTTTCACCAGGAAATTGCATGGATCACTATGTTAAAGCAGCACAAACCGCTAAAGAAAGTATTAAATGTATGTTCTTTTCATTTACCTATGGTGATTTAGAAAAGGAATTAAAAAATGCAAAGAATAAAGGTTTAGATGTAAAATTAATCATGGAAAAAAGTCAAGACTCGCAATATTCTGAATATAATAAACTTAAAAATGCAGATATAAAAGTAATTTGGGATCAAAATCCTAGTTATATGCATAATAAATTTTGTGTATTTGATTCTAATATAGTAATAACAGGATCCATGAATCCAAGTAATAATGGAAATTTTAATAACAATGAATCAATTATTATAATTAATAATTCAACAATAGCAAAACAATATGAAAACTATTTTAATAAATATTACGCAATGTGGAGCTAAGTAATATGCAAAAACTAAATAAATTACATTTTTTAACAGCAGGATTTCCTAGTACAACATCAGGTAATTTTAATGATGCAATTAGAGAAATAAAAAAATTAAAATTAGATGGCATGGAATTAGAATTTGTTCATAGTACCTGGTTAAAATATCAAGACAAAGAATATGTAAAAACCATAATTCAACAAAAGGACGATTTAATATTTACTGCTCACGCCTCCTATTATATTAATTTAGCAAGTTTAGAAAAACAAAAAATACACATGGCAAAGGAAAGAATTATTAAGGCTGCAGAAGCCTGCGCAAGTGTGCAAGGTTATTCCATTACATTTCATCCCGCATATTATTTAGGTAGAGATAAATCTTTTGTATATGATGAAACAAAAAAAGCATTAAAAGAAACAATAAAAGCCATCAAGGATAAAAACATTAATATTTGGATAAGACCTGAAACAACTGGAAAAGAAACACAATTTGGAAACCTAGAAGAATGTATTAAATTATCCGAAGATTGTGAACTGGTTTTACCCTGTATAGATTTTGCACATCTACATGCAAGATACAATGGAATTAATAACACTAAAGAAGAATGGCAAAAAATGTTAAATTTAATTGAAAATAGATTAGGACGAACTGCTTTAGATAATATGCATATTCACATGTCAGGTATAAATTATAGTCAAAAAGGAGAAAGAAATCACCTAATTTTAAAAGAATCTGATATTAAATGGCAAGAACTTTTAAATACTTTAAAAGAATATAAAGTTAAAGGCGTATTTGTTTGTGAATCGCCTAATATAGAACAGGATACAAAATTAATGAAAGATTACTATAATTAAATAGGTGAATATATGAATTACAATATTTTATTGATTAGCTTAATATTAATAGGGGTTATTTTCTTTTCTGGTTGTATATTATTTTCACCTACAAATTATCAAACCAATGATGTTAATTTTGATAAAAATGTTGATCAGGCTATAATAAATTATCAAAATCAATTGGCAAGTTGTGATATTAATGACCCTTGTTCAACAGCATATATTGATAATAATACTTGCCACTATAACATAGATTCAAACTGCAAAGATGCAAAAGATAACAACGCATTGGAATTAAAATATAAAGATAAAACATTTAATTGTCAACAATCATTAAAAACTAATTCATTAATAAATAGTTGTAACCAATTAAATTTAACCGAAAAAGAAAACTGTATTTCTGATTTAACCGAAAAAACAAATAATCTAAATTGTTGTTATTTATTATATGATAATTATACTCAATTAAAAGATACAAACTACAAATCATATTTAAATAAATGTGAAATTGATAACATTATAAAAACAGATAATTATAATAACTGTATTAATATAGACAGCAAAAAAGAATGTTTTGTTTGCTATTTAAGAAATACACATACAAATGTTTTTACAAATAATATTTGTCAAAGTTTTTCTGGTGATAATAAACAATATTGTATAGCATCAATATTTTTAGATTTTAAATTTTGTGATAATATAATCGATGAAACGTTAAAGAAAAACTGTCAAACTACAGAAATAAACACAAATAATTGTATATATTACAACGATAATCCAAAAAATATAGATAACAATAAACTATATATTGCAAATCTTAATGAATTTTTAAATACTACTACAAGATTAGAATTCTTTAAAAGAAAGGATCTAAATAAAGAAAATTTTATTAAATATTATAAAACGGAAGATAACTATAAATTTTCTTTTGATGATTCAATAGATTTAAATAAAATATTAAAACCCTGTACTTTGGATACAAAAAAGCACTTAATAAATTATAGTGATAAAAAATATTCTACATTTTATTTTGATTATATGAATTATCATTTTGTTTATTCTATAGAGATGTATAAAGATTTCTACGATTATTCAAAAGAATTAAAAAATCAGTATTGCTATGATTTTAATACTTGTGATTCCTATTCTAGATATTTACAAGACCCCTATAATAATGCATTATTAACAAAAATTACAAATGATTTTAATGGCTTAAAAGAATATGGTTTTTCAGATAGCGAAATATTTGAAATAATAACACGATTTGTTCAAGAAATACCCTATAATTATAACTGGGGTAAAGAAAATGTTTATCCCTATGAAACATTATATACTATGCAAGGCGTTTGCTTAGATAAAGCAATAATATTAGCAAAGTTATTATCAAATTTAGGCTATGAAACCTATATTGCCACAGGAATTGCAGATTATACTGCAAGCACCTTAAATCATGCAGTTGTTGGAGTAACTTGCAATAATTCAAATTTGGAATATAATAACAAAAAAATTTGTTTAATTGAAAGTACACACCCCTATTTAATAAACGAATTAGAAATCACAAATAAATTAACATTTAATAAATTATCAGATGGAAAAGAATATACTGAAGCAAATTATGGCCCTACAAATGTAAAAAGATTAAAAGATTTGGAATCAAAGATTGATGATCAAATTAAACAGATTAATAATTCCGCAGAAAACAAAGATTGGAATAATTATAATAAGATTGTTACAAACTATAACGATAATTTATATGAAATATTAAAAATTAGATTTCAAACATACCAGTGATACTATGATTCCCAAAAAAGATTTAGATATAATTATTTCAGAATTAAAAGAATTGGCAAAAAAAGATACTATGCGAGCAATTAAAGTTGAAAGATTGATTACTGAAATAGTAAAGTTACATCCTGAAAAAATAACAAATAGAACAAATATTAAAGGTTTAGTTTTAGAAGTTTATGAAGATTTACGAATGAGAGATGATTTAGATAAAACTAATTCAAAAAAAGTAGATACTAATTTTTTAAAGAAAACTTCTAGAATTGGAAGAATAGATAAAAAGAAAGCTTGGCATAATTTAATATATCACATTCATAAAAATGAATACCGTTTAAACTTTAAAGAATTGGTTCATAAAATAAATGATATTGAAAAAAATATTACGTTGCCTGATGACTATGATATTTCACAAACTGCAAAAATAAGAGATGAATATGTATTTATTAAGGATAATAGATTAAATTTTCATGTTTTAGAAAATTCTCAAGATACAATTAAAAAAGTAGCTTTAAAGGATAACTCTATAATAATATTGGGAAGAAATATAGTATATAGAATTAATTTAGATAGTAATGAAATTGATAGTGACAGTCCAAACTGCTTTGGATTAATGCCCATTGATTTAATAATTTTTGTTTCTGGTCAATTTGTTTTCATATGGAGATGCTAATATGTTATATTTTATAGGTTTAGGATTAAATAAAGATCAAATGACTATTGAAGCATTAAATGCTTTAAGAAAAAGTGATAAAATATACATTGAAAACTATACTAGTAATTATGCGGATAACGATTTAGATATATTTGAAAAGAAAAACGGGTTTAAATTTCATAGAATATATAGAGAAGAATCTGAACAAGGTTTTTCAAGTATTATTAAAGAAGCAAAAACAAAAAAGATCGCGTTTTGCGTATTTGGAAATATTACAAGTGCAACAACACATAGTGCAATAATTAATGATACAAAGAAAGCAAAAATAAAAATAGAAATGCTTCCTGGAATAAGTATATTTTCAGTTATACCTATGTTAACAGGATTAGAAGAATACAAATTTGGAAGAACAATTTCAGTTGTTAAACCAATTGAAAACTATGCTCCCACTAGTTTCTTTGAATACATTTTAAAAAATATTGAATTGGGTTTACATACTATTTGTTTACTGGATATCAAAATAGATAGAAAAAGCAAATATTTTATGCAGCCTTTTGAAGCAGCAATTCGTTTATTAGAAATTGCCAATGAAAAAGATATTGAAACTAAAAACTGGAAAGTATTTGTCGTTTCTGGTGCCTGTTCAAAAAAAGAACGCATAGGCATAACTACATTAAGAGAATTATCAAAAAGAAAAACAGACTATGATTTTCCTAGTACCTTAGTCATTACAACAAAACTAACCATGGACGAAGAAGAATTTGCAAAAGGATTATCTAAATTGTAAAAGTAATAAATTAGTTATATTTTAAAAAAATAAAAAAAGAATGATAGCTTTATTCGCTACCATCATCTTCTAAATCATAATCATCATATTCTGTATAATCAGAATCAGTTATTGCATACTTTTCAAAATCTGTTGGTTCTTTCTTCTTCTTTTCTTCTAACTTTGCAAGATATCTTTCTTCATCTTGTTTTCTTTTTTCTTCCATTTTATCGTCCTTCTTGGCATCTTTCTTTTCGTGTTTTAAATCAACAGTTTTTTCTTTCTTAACACTTTCAATCATTTTTTTTAATTCGTCTTTTTTCTTTAACGGCAATTTTAATTCTTCTTTATAAACTGGTTTTGATTTTATTGTAGTTGGTAAAACAGTATTTAATATTTCAACTTTTTTTCTTGAAACTTCTTCTTTTTTTAATTCTGTTTTAATTGTTTTATTAGTTGGTACTTTAATTGGTTTTTGTGCCACTACTTTCTTATTAGAAATCTTAAATGCTTTTACTGGTTTAACTAATTGTTTTTTAACAATAACCTGTTTTACAGGCTTTGGCAAAGGTTTTGGTTTTGGTTTTGATTTTTGCTTCAAAACGGGCTTAATTACTTTTTTAATTATTTTCATAGGTTTCACTGGTTTTTTTAACTGTTTTTTAACAATAACATGCTTTACTGGCTTGGGCAAAGGTTTTGGTTTTGATTTTGGTTTTTGCTTCAAAACTGGCTTAATTATCTTTTTTGCAAACTTTTGTGTTGCCTTCTTAGGCTTCATACTAACACCTCTAACAACATCTTTTGATATTACTTCTTTCGCTTTTGGCTTAGAAGAACCACTAATTATTTTTTTAAAAAATTCAGTGAACTTAGATTTTTTTTGTTCTGGAGACATAATATCACCTAATAGAATTTGTATTATTAACTAAACAAGAAAGTATTTATAAATTTAATCCCAAAAAAATCTCGCTTTCTTTACTTTTTTTGGTTTAGTTACTTTTTTTACTTTCCTTTGTTTAATCTTCTCTTTTATTTCTTTATGATATTCTTTATGATCATCTATTGCCTTTTTAACAATAATTTTTCCCGTATTAGTAAATTCATTTACACTTGCCAATCCATATTTAGTAACAATCCACGAACCCGTAAAAATTGCTCCTGCCAACAAAGGATTCAAACCCATTAAAAGTGATGCCACACCACCAGAAGTTGCAACCTGTATTTCTGCTTTAGAAAACAAATTCGCCAAACTTTCCAGGAATTTCTTATTTTCCCCTGTTTTTGGATTTATTTCTGCAACAATTCGTGAATTCTTAAATATTCTTACTATACCGTCTTCTTCACTTGATAGAATACTCATTACATCCTTTAACTCAGTAATACCCAAAGCAGCAGAATGTCTTGTTCCATGACCTAAAAATACCTTAGTTTTTTTTAACTTTGCACCATAGGCTAAAATCTTTCCTTCTTCATTGATTACAAATGCGCCATCTAAATCAGCTAACTTCTCTAAAAGTATTTGAGTTTCTTTTGCTTTTATATTAATATTTTTCCCCGCAAACAAATCAGGGTATAATTGTTCATAGTATTTTGAAATATCAGTTTTTGATATAATAAACAAAGAACCTTTCTTTTCAATAGCAAATTTATTTACTAATTTTAAAACAATTTCAATAGTATCTTTTTTACTCATAGCCATAAAAATCACTCCTATGTTTATGATGCTTGTGGTATAACTTTTTCTTTTTGAAAAATTATCAACTGCGTCATAAAAATAACATAATAAAAAATTACAATTATAATACACTCTTTAAATATATAAAGTTATTTAAAAAAATCCACTATTCTAGATTGTTTAAATAAATTACTTTGATGCAAATATTTTCCCGTATCATATTTTAAATGACCTTTAATATATTGCAAAACTTCTTTTTTATCTGAGAAAATTTTTGCTGGTTTCTTCATTGCAGTTCTAACACTTTCTCTAACCTGCCAAACACCCACAGGAATCGAATAATCATCATAAATTTCTCTAATTACTAAAACTCGCGCCTGTTTCTTTCTTTCAAAAAGATATTCTAAAACTCCTAATCGTGCAGCATAGTAACCACCAGCTTGGCTTTCTGCATAGTCTTTTCTACCATAAAAACCTTCAAACTCATGATTAAAACCATACTTGCCCCATTCACTATCTTTGGGCCATAGTTCAAATTGTTCATATTCAATGTTTCCCTGTGCTAAAATAATTACAAATCTATTATGTAAATATTCATTCTCAAAAACCAAATAAGAATCTAAATTATCAAATTCTCTTATATTTTGCAATAATTGTTTTCCTAAGGTATCATCTACAGCAGTAATACTTTGCCTAGTAGTAACTAATTTTTTATCCAAACCTAAATTTCCTGCAGAGAATATTTTTGTTAAATAATAATTATCAAAACCATAGTCTTTCAATGTGTGAATGCTTTGAACTGCTTTTAATTTATCCTGTAAAATTTGATCTACTTGCCAAGGTATTTTCGGATTGCTTAAATAATCAATCTCTTTTATTTTTGCTTTGAAACCTATGGGTTGCATTATTGAATCTGGATTAAAATCATAGTTAACTTTCTTCTCAAAATATACGTCTAACTCTACTTTATTTTGAGCCAACGATAAATCCTGCAAATCTCTTACTTTAACATTTGGTTTATCAAAGGTTACTTTATAGGGGTTAATTGACAATGCTAGATTTTCAACAATTTCTTTATAGGGTTTGCCATAGCTAATACTAGGATCAAAGTTACCAAATACAGGACCAAACTTAACCCCAAATTCATTGGGCATTACAACAACATTATTTGTATCACTTAAAATACTTTTTTTTATTTTACTTTGTTTTGCTAATATACCAGGCAAAATAGATTCATAAAATTCATGTTTTTTTCTATTAATTAAATCCCTTGAATTAACTTCTTGCATAAAATATCACATCATTATTTTATGACTTAAATTAAATGATTTGCAATACTAAATATATCTCTTATTCCTGTTGCAAAACCAAATAAAGTTACAAATAACAGAATATAATTCTTTTTGTTTTCATCTAAATTAGAACTACGTAATATAATTATTATTATAAAAACCAAAATTAATTTAATTAATGGAAAAATCCAGGTGCCTATATTTATAATAAAATAATTACTAAAAACATGCTGTTCTCGAAAATATGGAAAAAAGGTTAAAGCCGAATAGGTTGCAATTCCATCAGTTAACTGTGCACATATTGCTATGGTTTCAAAAGGATTTAATTTAAATTTAGTTATTTCACAAATAAAATAAATAATTGTAGTTATTATTAAAATACTAAAGATAATCAAGAAGAAACTTAAAATAAAATTCATTTTTATTAAAAATAAAATAAAAATTGTCAAAGCTATAGGAATAGTTATTGAAAATAATAAATATTTTTGATTAATATTATATTTCTTTTTCAAGAAGAAAGTTAATCCCAAAAGAAACAAAGCAAATGTGACCAATAATAAATATACTCCTGGAGTAATAAAATAAAAACCAAATTGCAAAGGATTTGCAGATCTATGAAACCATTGCAATGTTGAATAGCTTTCTTCTGCAACTCTTAACATTGCCCCTATGAATATGATTATTGTCATATAACCAAAGAATGGCCTATCTAATTTACCATACCATTTCTTTACCAAAGGAACAATAACAAAAAAGAACAAAACCAATGCTAAAACAACATAGAAACTCGTATTCACTAAATTATAGCCCGCATCTTCTGTTATTGTTTTACCAAAGTAATCGTATAAAAAGCTCATATTAGTATAATATATATAATGTTTTTAAATTATAACACATATATGTTATTATGACTAATTTTATTAAAGTACCAAAAAAGGATGCAAATATTGTTAGAGAACTATTAATCTCTAAGGAATTGTACCTAAAAGGTATAAAAGCAAAAAATGATGCAAAATATGTTTATTTTCCAGTAATTCAAAAAGATTTGAAAACTAAGGAATTGAAAAAATATCAAATAGTAACAAAAAAATCTGAAGAATATACAACAACAAGATCATTTAGAGATATATTAGTTCAAGATTTTAAAATAATAGATTATATGGCTTCTTTTGATACTGTTGGGAATATTGCAATAATAAAATTAACAGATGAAATGTTGAAAAAAGAAAAAGCTATTGCAAAAGCTTTATTGGATAGTAATCCTGCAATAAAAACTGTTGTTAAGAAAGCATCTGAACATCATGGCAAATATAGAGTTGAAGATGTAAAATATTTAGCTGGCAAAAAAACTTTAAAAACAGAAGTTAAAGAATCAAATTGTGTTTTTAATATTGAATTGGGAAAAATGTTTTTCTCAACAAGATTATCGTTTGAAAGAGAGCGACTTGCTAAGATTGTTTCTGACAATAGTACTGTTGGAGTATTCTTTGCTGGTGTTGCTCCATTTTCTATAATAATAGGAAAACATAAACCTAATTGTAAAATTTACAGTATCGAACTTAATAGAGATGCACATAGATATGCAGTTGAGAATATTAAACTAAATAAAATTACAAATGTAAAAGCTATTTGTGCAGATGTAATAAAATATGCAGATAAAATAAAAGATTCCTGCGATTATGTTATTATGCCGTTACCAAAAACTGCAGATTTATTTTTAGAAGCAGCATACACTGCAATAAAAAAGAAACCAGCAGGACAAATAACTCTTTACAAATTTGTTCCTAAAGATGATCCTTATACTTTGCTGCTAAGCGAACTAAATGGTTTTGCAAAGAAAAAGAAAAAGAAACTAAAAGTTGTTTTCAAAAGAGAAGTAAGAGACTATTCTGCAAAGATAGTTCAAGTAGTTATTGATTTTTGTTTTGTGTGAAAGATATGGTTGAGCAAGTAAGACCAAAAATAATTTTAGTATATGGTGTTCATTTAAATGAAAAAGAAGCAACTCAAGAACTAGCAAATAAATTAAAACCACTATTAGAAGCACGAGGTTTTGATGTTCAAATTGTAGAATTTCCCGAAGATAAAACATTACATGAATTAATAAAAAAATGCAAAACATCAGAAGAAATAGATGAAGTTATAACTTCTGGTGCATATATGACAGGAGAACAATGGCTTAAACAATTTAATAATGCCGCAGATTTGGTATTAGATTTACATTGTACTTCAAACCAAAATTATAAAGATGTTAATATTTTAAGAAATCCTGAAATCTATGAATTAAGAAAACCAAAATTTTGGTCCGCAAGAGTGACTGATCCTACAAATAGAAAAGCAGATCCAAAAAATCCTCTATTTATTAAAAATAAGAAAACACCGGAAAATAATAATGCATTTGTATTAGAATTTCCTGCAAGATACAAACAAGCAAGACAGGAATGGCGCGATATAATAATTAATAGAATTGGTCCAATTCGTGGAATGTTTGTTGGCGATTATTTTTATAGAGAAGTAGATCTACCTGCTACAAAAAATGCAGGATATTTATCACCATTAACAATAGCTAAATTTACACATTTAATTGATACTGAAGTTAAAACTAGGTTAGGAATTTATCACGCACCTAAAACACCACCATTTAAACCAAAGAGGTATAAATATAGTTCTATAGATATAGAAAGAGAAAGATTAGCAAAAGAAGATAAGGCACGTGAAATTAGATTTAGATTATTAAGAGAAAGAATACGAAGATTATAAGTGAAAAATATGAAAGATAGAAAATTATTAAGTACATTTAAAGGAAATAATAACTATGCTGTTTACAATTGGTTTCATTTCACTGAAGCATATTCACGAGAATTAGTCAGAGAAATAATATTAAAGAATCCTGTTAAAACAAAAAGTCCAATACTATATGACCCTTTTTGTGGCACTGGTACATCTTTATTAGTTGGAAAAGAATTTAACTATGAGTGCTATGGAACTGACATATCATATTTAATGTATCTAGTATCAAAAGGTAAATGTTTGGGTTTTAATGAGAAAAAATTAGCCGAATTATTGCCACAAGTATTGAAGATAAAAAAAGAATCTATTACATTAAACAAAGAATATGAATGGATTAAACAATATTTCTATGGTTTAAATTTACAAGAACTATTAAAGATCAAAGAAAAAATTGATAACATTAAAGAAGATGAAAAATTCTTTTTCTATATTGTATTATTGCACACAATTGAAATTGTTACAAGAGCAAAGAAACAAGGTGCAGACCTAAAAATGAGAAAGCTACCATTATTAGATGTTCTTCAAAAATATCAAAGAACATTTGATTTGTTTTTGAAAGAATATATTAAATTCAATGCAAAAAATAAAAGTGAAAAAGAAATAGAAATATTAAATGAAAGTTGTTTAACATTTTATAAAACTCACGATAAACTATTTGATTATATTATTTGTTCTCCACCTTATCTAAACAAAACAGAATACACAAAAAGATTTGGAACAGAATTAGCAATACTAGGAAAAGAAACTATTTTACAAAATCACTTAGGACACATAAAGGCATCACAAAAACAAGAAACAAAAACAAAAGAATGGATTTATTTAAAATATTTTAAAAAACAATTAGCACAAATAAAAACAGAAGAATACAAACATGAAGAATATGATGCTCACGAGTATTTTAAACAATTGGAAATATTTATTGAAGAAAGTGCAAAGCACCTAAAAAAGCAAGGAATATTTGCAGTGGTTATTGCCGGTGGAGTAATTGGCAATTCAATGTTTGAAATATATGATTATGTGCAAGACCTATACCTATTAAACAAATTAGAAATTGTTGATATAAAAACAAATAGAGAAATAACCTGCAATCAAAACAGAACATTAAACCTAGGAAAAATAAAAGAATTTACTATTATTGGAAAAAAGAATTAATCTTAATAAATATTTTTAGTTAAGGGAAAAATACATCACCATACAAATCCAAAACAACAATAGGATCTTTAGTTCGTCTTAACATTCCTTTTGTGAATTCTAATAACACTTTTGGATCAGGATCCATTACTTGCACACCTAAAATAGGATTATGTTGTTTGTCTGAACGAATATTATACCAATTATTAATACCTCTAGTATAGTTATCATCTTTTCCAGTATATTTTGGATCTATAATTAGTCTACAATTATATTTCATGGAATTATTTCCCATTATTGTTTTCTCTAATGCACGCTCATAAAAAATTAATATTGTTTCTTCTACTGTTCTTGTAGGATCAAACTCAATAAGATTTGAAACCATTAATTCTCGACCATTCAACAATTCTGGATTTGCTAATGCAGAAAGAACTTTCCCTAAATTTTCAAATCTAACATATTCTATTGGCCTAAAAACATGTCTTCGTCTAATTTCATTTATTCGAGCTAATTTTTTTCTTGTCATAACTACTTGTTTTGTATTTACATTTAAATTAGATTTATAACTATCTATTTGTTTTTTATAACTTAAATAAGATGTTCTTCTATTTTTTAATGATTCATGCAAACTCACAAATAATTCTGCTCTTTTTCTTCTAATTTCAGTTATTCGAGGATCCTCAGCATTACCAGAACTATATTGAAAATGCAATTCCCCATTTCTTTCTGCTTGTCTAGGGCCTTTTAATTGTGTTCCATTTCTTAATACTCTTGGCTTAGGCATAATAATGAAATAGTAACAATGTATTTAATTATATCTCAAGATATATTATATATCAAAAATCTAATTTTAATAATTGATCAACTATGAAAACAGAAAAGACTCCAAAGATTAACTGTCCTGTGTGCCAGGAAGCTTTAAAGCATAAGCTAGAGAAAAAGCACGAAATAATCGTATGCCCTAGCTGCGATAACAGTCTTTTTATGTATAGATCAAACAAAATCCTAATGGCCTACCCGTTTTCTTTAAACGCGGGTATCAAAGGAAATAAATTTCTTTCTGACGAAGAATTTGATTCTGAAGGGTCTATGGGCGATTTTGACCCTGAAAGCGATGAAGATGGCGAAGAATATGACTAACCTTAAAGGTAAGTTTATAAATCCTTTGCTTCCAATTATATACGTTAACGTCCATTGTAATTAGGGTACACCTGGTCTCTTTCCGAACCCAGAAGTTAAGCTAATTACGAGAGATAAGTTCTGGTGCAGATCGGCACTTATTTCTTAGCGCTAACACTTTATACTTACTAATTTTTATTTAGTTTCTTTCAAGATTATATAGAATTACTAGTTAATGGCGATATAATGTTGTTTGATGCGCATTTACACATTTCTGATGAATACAATCCTTTGGACGAAAATAAAGCCAAAGAACTAATTGAGAATGCAGAAAAAAATGATATTAAATATTTAGTAAGTAATTCAACCTGTATACGATCAATTGATGAAAATATATTTTTATTAAAAAAATATCAATCAATTATCTGTGGAATAGGAATGTTTCCAACAGAATTTAAAACAGAAAAAGATCTTCAATACATTGATGTTATAAAAAATAAAGTGTTAGAATTAAAAAAAGAAGGTTATTCTAATCGAATGATCATCGGCGAAGTGGGATTAGACTTCAAAGAAGAAAAATCAAATAAAGACCTACAACAAAGAGCTTTATTGGAAATACTAAAAATAGCAAAAGAAAATGATTTATATTTAGAAATACATTCAAGATTTGCAGTAAAACAAACAATGCAAATATTAGAACAATTTGGCTATAATAAAATTATTATGCACTGGTTTTTAGATTCAAAGAAATACATTGATAGGGCAGTTAAATTAGGCTATTTTATTACAGTAGGACCAAAATATCTCTATGACCAAAACCTAATGGACAATATTAAAGAGGTTCCAAAAGAACAAATACTTTTTGAAACAGATTACCCTGCAAGCGTTTCTGGTAAGATCTGTGGCCCAGAAGCAATAAAAGATATTTTTGATAAATACTGCAAAGACTTTGAAATACCTAAGGAAGATATGCAGTCTATTTTAGAAAAATCCTTTAGCAAAATATTTGACCCTAAGACATAAGCCTTATAAATAATAACATAATTTATATATTATGGAAATATGGCTAATTGTTTTAACAGTTATATTGGTAGTAGCAGTTATTTCGCTAATATTAGCAAATATATTATTACATTTAAGTAAAAAAAGAGAGAACAGTGATAAAAAATGATTAAGATTAAGGCTTTAGGAGCCGCACATGAAGTTGGAAGATCTGGATTCCACATAAATTTTGAAAATACAGATATATTATTAGATTATGGGGTAAAGATTGCCGAAGATAGTATGGAATACCCCATAGTACCAGAGGGAATAGTAAAGCACATGATATTAAGTCATTCCCATCTAGACCATTGTGGTATGATTCCTGCTTTATTTCAAAAATCTAGACCTACAGTTTATTTAACTGCACCTAGCTTAGATATTGCAGATATACTTTGGGAAGACTCATTAAAAATTGCAAGATTAGAAGGTACTATGTTACCATTCTCAAAGGAAAACATACAGGATGTTTTTGGACATATGAATATTGTAAATTATAAGCAAAATATTCAAATTGCAGATAATGTTTCTTTTGAAATGTTTGATGCAGGTCATATAATTGGAAGTGCAATAACAAAATTACAATTTGGAAAAAAATCATTAATTTATACTGGTGATTTTAAATTAGAAGAAAGTAGTTTACATCAAGGCGCAGATATTGATATTGATAGTCCAAATTATTTAATGATTGAAAGTACCTATGGTGATAGAGATCACCCAAAAAGAAAAGATGTTGAAAAAGAATTTATTGAAAATGTTAAATTAACATTGGATAAGGGTGGATCTGTATTATTACCAGCTTTTGCTGTTGGAAGAAGTCAAGAGTTAATTGAAATTTTAGATAAAGCAGCAATTAAAGATGTTCCAATATTTTTAGATGGTATGGGCCAAAAAGTTGCTCAAATTTATATGAAATATCCTGGTTTTATTAAAGAATCCTTTAAACTAAAACAAGCTTTGAATAATGTACACTATGTTACAAGTCAAGAAGATAGAAAAAAGGCAGTACAAAAACAAAGTATTATTGTTACCACAGCAGGAATGTTAGAAGGTGGTCCAGTAATGTTTTATTTACAAAAGAAAAAGAATGATGTTAAATCAAATGTTTTTCTAACTGGTTTCCAAATGCCAGGAACCAATGGAGATCTTTTACAAACACAAAAGAAAGTGGATGTTGATGGAACTTTAATTGATATTAAAATGCCAGTTAAAAAATTCGATTTTTCTGCACACATTGGAAAAGCAGATTTACTAAGAAGTATAAATCAATGGAACCCAGAAAAAGTAATCTGTATTCATGGTGATGGTAAAGTAGTGGATGACTTTGCAAAAACAATAAAACAAGATACAGGTATAGACGCACAAGCACCTAAACTTGGAGATATAATTAAATTAGATTAATTGATATGTTGCAAATTAAATTTGCAACTTTCTTTTTTATTTTTTGCTTTTCTTTTTTAACAGTTGTTTTTCTAACTCTTTTTTTTCTTTACGCTTTTTTCTAATATTTTTTATTTTTATTATTAAAAATCCTAAACAAACAATTGCCACCATAACAATTGTAAAATACAATAAATATGCTTTAATTAATTCCATTTGTGTTCCAATAAAATATCCTAAGCACATTAAAACTATAGACCATAAACCAGAACCCAAAACAGTATATAAAATAAACTTAGATTTATTCATTTTTGCAAAACCAGCGGGAAATGAAATATAATGTCTTACACCAACAATTAATCTTGCAAGAAATATACTTGCAAACCCATATTTATTAAAAAACAAATCTAATTTTTCCAATCTTTCATCATTTAATAAAAACCATTTTTTATGTTTCTCAATAAATGGTCTACCTAGTTTTTCTCCTAACCAATAGGAAAAATAGGATCCAATTATTGCACCTATAATCGACACAAGAATAATTAAAAATGGATTTAATGTTCCGATATACCACAAATAACCCGCAGGAATTAAAATCAATTCAGAAGGCAAAGGAATAAATGTACTTTCTATGGTCATTGCAATTAATATTCCAAAATAATTAAATTGATAAATTAAAGTTACTAAATATTGTGCAAAAGCTTCTAACATATAATATCACGAAATAATCAATTACAACTTTCAAATGGCAAATAAGATTTAGAATAGGTTGTTGTTGCAGCTTCAGAAGTTATTCCTTTATCTTCCCATGCCTTAGCACAATAACTTGCTAAAAAGCAACCATCACCATAATCACAAAGTGCAGGACAAATTAAATTAACATCATACTTCATAGTTTTGTACTCCTATAACCTAATGCCTGTATGCCTTCGCTTGTTACTTGTA
>CAIWXP010000194.1 GCA_903916665.1 Candidatus Iainarchaeum sp.
GAAAGATATACTCCATATTGAAAGTTTAAACTTGAGTTTACAGAAGAAATAGTATTATTTGAGCTTGAAAATAAATATATCCCATATAACCAGTTTAAACTTGTAGTAATTTGAGTTAGATTGTTATTTGAGCTTGAAGATAAATACACACCATCATAATCATTTGAATTAGCTATAAGATTACTAAAAGTATTGTTGTTTGAACTTGAACCCACATAGAATCCCTTATAGTTTAAATTCGCACTTATGTTTGTTAGCCTATTATTTGAACTAACTTCTAAACTAATTCCATACATTTGATTTGAATTTGTAGTAATTTGAGTTAGATTGTTATTTGAGCTTGAAGAAAGATATACTCCATGCCGGGTATTTGAATTTGAAGTTACAGAAGAAATAGTATTGTTTGAGCTTAAATCTAAATATAAACCAGAATACTGATTGTTTAAAGTGTTATTATAAACTAGAGAATTATTAGAATTTTGTAAATAAATACCAAACCCCCCATTAGAGGCAGACATAGTAACATTACAATTTTTAATGGTTGTATTTAATTTATTAGAATAAATTCCTGCCTGAATATCATCACTTAAAATAAAATTCTGAAAATTAACACAATCCACAGTTACATTTTGTGCAGATATATTTAAACAAGGTTTAGTAAGAGTATTATTTGTGATACTTGCATTTAAGGTATAATATGCTCCTGTTGTATTTAATACCCCACATTGAGTAACATTCTGTGTTAATTGCCCGTTATCTACCCAAGCAAAAACAAACCCTATGTTTGCTAAAAATAATAAAGTTACACTTAAAATAAACATCTTTTTTTTCATATTCTTCTTAACAAATTGAGGTTTATAAATATTTATTCAAAAAACAAAAAATTATTTTTTATCTTCACTTCTTCGTAATCACCCAAGAAACAACTATTGCCACTACGATTAATAATAAACTTCCACCAAACTTAGTTGAACCAAAAAAATCAGCTAATTGTTGAACAAAGCTTGTATCTCCATTTCCACCTGTTGTAATAATCAAATCAGGATGAAAAACAGGATTAAACACCTTTATTGCTGCAATTAAGAAGATTAAAATTAATATTCCAATGATTGTCCAAGCAAATGCAGGAGTCATCATTTTATCCCAAGCCTTAGTCGAAAATCCAGCAATTAATAAAACAAAGAAAACTATGACAATCAGAACAACAAACCAAGGAGTGATTGTTTCAACATATAATCTCATGGAAGAAAAACTCAGGAATATAATTCCAATAATAAAACTAATTAAAAAATGAATAAAATTATTATCCCCAACTATTTTTGTTTTTGCAAGTATAGCATAAACAATTAAAAAAACCAATAGAAAACTAAATACCGGCATAAAAAAACTTAATCCAGAAACATCAATTGCCATTTTATTTTAAAATTATCTTGTAGTAGTTCCACTACTACTCTTATCACCTATCTTATCTCCCCAGATTATAAGAGCAAGCAAAAGCAATAAAATAACTGCAGCAGTAATTGCAGGCCAATATTCACTAAACTGATATGCCCCAGTTAATTGAGAATCAGAGATTGAAGTGATTACAACTATTAAAAATATTAATGCTCCTAATCCAAAAAATACTTTTTCAAGCCAACCAGTTTTATCTCCATCTTTATAAATCAAACCCATTAAAATAATTCCACATAATAAAATAATTAGTCCAATTCCAAAATAAGGAGTTATTGTTGCAAAAAAGTTTGAAACATAATCAAATTGCAGAGCCAATAATCCAATAGCAAGAGAAATTGTTGCCTGAACTCCTTTATTGTCTCCTAAAACTTTTGTTTTACTTAGAATTCCAAAAACAACTGCAAAAATTAACAGGAAAGGTAACACATATGCAAATACCCCATAATCTGCCCATTGATTCAAAATATCTGTTACTGTATTTACATAAGCCATATTATTTTATCTCTTTATTTTTTTGATTTTGATTTAACTTTCCTCGGAAAAGTTATTCTTTGTTCAAACTTGTCTTTCAAAAGAAAGTTTGCATTATTTATATATGTTTCGTAAAACACCTTTAAATATATTTCTGTTGCATGAGGAAATATATTTAAGGGGTTGAAGAAGTAAAACTACTAACCTTAACTTGTTAATATCTATTAAAGCTTACTCTCTTTGGCTTTAATTGATTAAGATTTAATTTTAATTCTTCAAGCTTTGCAGATGATAAAACAATTTTTGAAAATCATAAACCAAATAATCAAATCATAACACTATCAAACCTAGAGAAAATTAGGTTAAGATTTATCTTCCTAATTTTCAATGAATTTATTTAACCTTATCAAAAAACAATTAATTACTTATCGTCTTTATCTTTTCCAGAAACAACAGCAGCGACTGCACCAGTAAGTATGATAATTAAAAATACATTAATTAATATCTGATTTCCTTTATCTTGATTAAACATATAATTCCAAATATAATCCCAAGCACCAGTAATAATCAATAGAACAGTTATTAAACCAAGCCCCATGATTATTCCTAAAGCGATTTTAAGTCCTTTGTTTAAAACATCTCCGTCTTTTTTTCCTGAAATAAATCCATATAACAACATAAAAACCAATAATATTACTGCTGAAACTGCAAGGAAAGGCATTAGTTTAACAACAACATCTCTCGCAAAAGGAAATGAAATTAAAATAAGTCCAACAACCATTCCAATTATAGCATTAATCTGTTTCTTCTCATCACCTAATAATTTAGATTTTTGTAAAATTGCAAATATCAAAGTAAAAACTAAAACAAAAGGCAAGATATAATCCACAAATAACCATGAGCTCAGTATAGGTTCAACCATTTTTTATTTCCTCTTCTGGAATAAACTCCAAATAA
>CAIWXP010000195.1 GCA_903916665.1 Candidatus Iainarchaeum sp.
ACTGGCAAGACTTCAGTTACAGCAAATGACAAATTTAATGATTTTAATACTCTAATACATAGTGCCGACGCAAATACTACGGCAACCGTAACAAATCCTGTTATTACATTAGATGTAAACAGTCAAATAGCTGCAATAGCGGCCTTTGGTGACTCTTATAGAAATTTTGGCATTGGTAATCCTTTTGCAGATCCTAGCGGAAGTAATGTAAATTCATTATATGCAACATATATTCAAAGACCAAATTATTTTACAGATTTAAATAGTAGATATTATCACGCATGTAATGATGGTACAAATTTACATTGTGTTGTTTTTGATCCGAATTTAATAACTAAATCTAGCGTGGGTAATTTACAAATAAAAACTGCTTTTTATGTAGGATATTTAAGTTATCAAAATCCATTTAGTTGGGCACAAATAAATTCGTGTATAGTAAGTAATAATTATACCCCTTGTTTTACACCACAAGGTTTAATAACAAAAAATAATAATAGTTTAACATTAAATTAAAGGTGAAAATATGAGTTTTTATTCTAAGTTTTATGATAGAAAATATAAAAATTTTTTAATAGTTCCAGCAGCATTGTTGGTAGTTTGTTTAGTTTTAATTTTTTCATTAGGAATTAAAAAAGGAATTGATTTGAGTGGTGGAACACAATTAACAATACACACAACACAATCAATAAGTTCAAATGATATTCAATCTTATTTAGAAACTAAATATGGTTTTCAAGATGTAACTGTGAGTTTTTCAAAAGGATTGGAAACTAATCGATTAGATATTCAATATTTGCAAGAATCAAATATGGGTATTTTGAGAGATAAAATCACACAAATAAAAGCATTGGAAAGTCAATCACAGGCAATAGACCAAACAAAAACATTATTAACACAGTACAACTATGATTTAAATACATTAAATGCAAAAGAGTACAAAAATTGGATGTCTGGTTTAGATTTATTATATAACACAGAAAAAAATAAAAGAGTAAATGAAATATTAACTGATTTAGGAAATAAATTTGGTTTTGATATAAAGAATGTTGCAATAAAAGAAATATCACCTACATTAAGTGAATCATTCTATGGTAAAACTATTTTAGTATCTATAATTGCAATGATATTAATTACATTAATTATATTTGTAGCCTACAGAGAATTAGTTCCAAGTAGTGCAATTATTGCCTGTGGTATTTTAGATGTTATTGGTGGATTAACTGGTATGGCAATTTTAGGTGTTCCATTATCTTTAGTTACCATTCCGGCATTACTGATGCTTTTAGGATATTCCATTGATACGGATATAATGTTAACAACAAAATTATTGAAAAGATCAGAAGGATCAAATGTTGAAAGAGCAGGAGATTCAATGAGAACAGGAATCTATATGACTACTGCGGCATTGGGTGCGGTTCTTGTTATGATTATTTTCTCTTTGTTATACAATGTTACTGTATTTTTTGATATATCTGTTGTTTTATTATTTGGTTTAATAATGGATATGATTGCTACATGGATGATGAATGGGCCAATATTATTATGGTATGTTGAGGCAAAGAAGAAGTGATACTTATGAATTTTTTGAAGAGTGTTAAAGTTTGGATATTATTTGCATTTTTATTATTTGGTTTAATAATATTGGGTTTGAAAGGATTACAATATGGTTTAGATTTTTCCGGAGGAACTCAATTTATTTTAACATTGAGCGAGCCAGTTCAGGACAGTAGTGTAATGGATAAAGTTACAACAACTATTTTTCAAAGATTGGATTGGACAGGATTAAAAGATGTAAAAGTAAATTCTTGGGATCAAAAATTTGTAAGTGTGCAGATTGCAGAAAGTAATCCACAAAAAGTTTCGCAGATTGAAGAATTATTACAAAAACAAGGAAAGTTTGAGTGCATATTTGAAAATAAAATATTATTTACTGGGGACGATGTAGTTTCAGTAAGTAAGGATCCTCAAAAAGGATATGGTATACGTAAAGTTGATACTTCCTATCAATGGACAGTTCCTTTTACATTGAGTGCAAAAGCTGCAAGAAATTTTTCAGAAGGTATATTTCACAAATGTGTTAGTTTACCCGACGGAACAGCAAATTGTCCTAATACGTTCTTTTTTATAGATAGACCAACGGATGCTTTGGTTTTAATACCAAAAGATGTTTATGATGCTGAAAAATATACAGGTAATAATGTAAAAATAGAAGATATTTTACAAAATGCAAATGTAAATTATTTGGTTGTTGAAAATTTAGATGCTAATACTTTATCATTAATAGAATCAAAGTTAGCAACATTAAAATTATCAAAAATAAATTATTCTTCAGACTATGATGTTAAATTATTGAAAGATGCAAATTTAAATATTACATTAAATGAAATTACAAAAAATGGCGATACTCCTTGGACTTGGAGTGCAGTAGGATTAAAAACAATAATTGGTTTAAGAGAAGATATTACAAATAAGTTAGTGCCAACAGTAGCTGCACCTAATTTTACAACCTATATGAATTTAGCCATAGAAGGTGGAGCACCAGAAATAACTTCTGCACAAAAAGAAGTAAATGAATTATCTGCAATATTAAGTTCTGGATCTTTACCAGTAGGTATTGAAAATATTTCAAAAGAAACGGTTTCTCCATTAATGGGGCAAAACATATTAAGTGAAATATTAATAATGGGCCTTTTAGCATTAATTATTGTAGCTGTAATTATATTTATTAGATACAATGATTGGAGAATTGCAATACCAATATTTTTAACAGGAGCTGCAGAAGTATTTTTGATTATTGCTTTTGCATCATTAATTAATTGGCAATTGGATTTGGTTGCCATTGCCGGTATTCTAGCAGCGGTAGGAACTGGAGTGGATGATCAGATTATAATTACCGATGAATTGGAAAGAAACAAAGGTAAAGAGCAACAGGAAGAGCGTAGTTTATTGGCAAGAGTAAAAAGAGCATTCTTTATTATTTGGATGTCAGCAGCTACTTTAGCAGCAACAATGTTGCCAATAATATTTGTATTTGGTGGGGTGCCTAAATTAGTTGGTTTTGCAATAACCACATTGGCAGGTGTTGCAATAGGTGTATTAATAACTAGACCGGCATTTGCAACAATAATAAAAGAAATAATCAACAATTAAGTTGATTATTCTCCTTTTTCTTTTTTTTAAAGAAAAGCATTTTAAATATCTCCTTCTATATATATTATGCAAAAAGGACAATCTAGTTTGGAGTTCTTAATGGTAATTATCGCGGTGTTAGCCCTTTCTGTCCTAATTTATGGAGCATTACCAAAAGATACTAGTGAAATTGTTGCTTTGGGCATTACAAAAAATCAGTTGGATAGTTTTGTTTTAAAAACAAATTATTTAGGAGATTACAATTTATATACGGTTTCAAACAATAGTGATCTAAATATTATTGTTTATTTTAGCAAACCCTATGATGCTGTACAACTTTCAGATATTAACAAAATGATAGTTTCTGAGGTTAAAAACGCATCAAGTTTTGAAAACATTTATATATCATATAATAATTAAATATATTATACGCCAGGGGTGGAACAATGGATGCCAATAAGAATGAAGATGTTGCTTTAGGAATAGTTAAAGTATATGTTGAAGAAGTAGCACGTTTAGGTTTGAAAAGAAAATTTGATTTAGACAGTGTAATTAATGCTTACTTATACACATTAGCAAGACTAAATAAAAAATCAGAAGATATGAAAGTATTTGAAAAAGCAGCAGAAGATGAAATGCAAATAGAAAAAGAAGAAACAAAACAAGATCTATTGAAGCAATTCGTTTAAAATGCTTTTTTTCTTTTCAAAAAGAAAATCCTGATTGTTATGGGCTATTGCATAGCAAATACATCAGGTTATTTATAATAACTAATTTTAAGAATACTTCTGAGTAAATGATTTATATGTATGTGTTAGATCCCTACGAACCGAAGAGTTTACAAGAATGTATTAATAAAAGTGCAATTTTATCCTTGGATGCGTGGTATAAAGATCATAAAAAACCAGCATTAATTGTAGGGCAAACAGGAATAGGAAAATCCACACTTGTTAGATTGTTTGCTAAAGAAAAGAACTTAACATTATTTGAATTATCGCCTTCTGATGATAGAGATAAAGAAACACTATTGCCTATTTTACAAGCAGTATCGCAAAGTAGAAGTATTTTTGCAAATAAAAATTTATTATTTTTTGACGATATAGATGTTTTTATATCTGATGATCGTGGCTCATTTGAAGCAATAGTTAAAACAGCAAAAGAATCTATTAATCCAGTTATTTTTGTAGTTACAAATTTATATAGTGATAAAAAATTATCTCAATTAAGAGATATTTGTGAAATTATAGAAATGCGTTCTGTGCATAGCGCAACCATAGTTGCATATTTGACAACAATGTGCACAAAACACAATATAAAATACGAAAAAGAAGCATTGGAAGAATTAGTTAAAATGAATTCCAATGATTTGAGAGCTACATTTTTAGACATAGATTATTTAGCATATTTAGGAGTTACTAAAAATAATTTGGAGCTACTTTCTGGTAGAGAAAGAAAAGCAGATGTTTTTAAAACAATTATTGGTTTATTTAAAGCAAAAACATTTGAAGATGCAAAGAAAATTGCAGACGCAACAGAAGTAGATTATGATTTATTATTTGCATGGATTTCTGAAAATGTGCATTTGTTTTACGAAGGAAATAATCTAAAAGAGGCCTATAGATTGATGACTTTAGCAGATTTAAGTAAGAGTAGAATTTACTCAAGACAGAATTGGATTTTCTTTAGATATTTTATTTCTTTAGGAATAATCTCTCCTTGCATAGTTCCACAAAAAGATCATTTTACATTTAAAATTTCCTATCCCCAAAGTATTAAAATGAAAACAAAAGAAGTTAGTGAATATTCTAAAAATAAAAAAGTTGCACAGATATTATCAAAAGTATTTCGTGGTTCAAATTATAAAATTGCGAGCGAAATTTTCATGTATAGATTCTTTGTTAAAGATGGGGGATTTATTTCCTATTTACAAGATAATTTAATTGATGAAGAATTAGAATTTTTGCAAGATTTTTTTAAAGTAAAATTAGTTGAAAAAACCAAAGATGATAATAAAGAAGAGAAAGAAGAAAAAGGTACAACCAAAAAGAAAAAAGCAGAAACAAAAAGCGAAATAAAATTAGAAACTACAGAATTCAAAAGTTTAGAATTAAAAAGTAAACCTAAAGCCAGTGCAAGTTTAGAATCTAAAGAATCAAAACTTTCACAGGACATTAAAAGTCATTTAGAAAAAGATGCCATTTTGATGCAAGATCAAAAATCAGAAGTTAAACAAAGAAAATTATTTTAATCAATAATTTTTCAGCTAATCTTCACTCTTTGAATTGAACCATTTCTAATCCAGATCTTCTTGCAATATCACTGGTGCCGTCATCGGGATAAAATTCTTTGTAAATTACTTTCTTTATTCCTGCATTAATAATTGTTCTCACACACAAAACACAGGGAAAGTTGGTACAATAAACTGTTGCTCCTTTTGTTGAAATTCCATTTTCTGCTGCTTGGGAAATTGCATTTTGCTCAGCATGTACTGCCCTAGATATTTCAAATCTTTGCCCAGAGGGTATTTTCATTATATCTCTTAAGCAACCACCCAGTTCGTCACAACCAGGATGTCCTTTAGGAGGGCCATTATACCCTGTGGCAATTATTTGTTTATCTTTAACTAAAACGCAGCCCACATTTCTTCTTAAACATGATGCTCTAGTTGCAACAACATCTGCAATATTCATAAAATATTTATCCCAGCTAGGTCTCTTTTTTCTATCATGTTTCAAAGTAAAATCTAATCTTTGTTTTAATTCCTCTAAAGTACCATCATTAAAAATATATTTATCTGCCATTTTGTAAACTGCATCTAATTGCTGAGCATTTGGATTAGATGAATTTTCTCTTTCTTCCATTAATTTAAATTCATAAAAATTATTAACATTTTCTATTCTACCGCGAGTTTTTGTTCTTTCATAACGTAATTCAATGGGTGCATTTACACCCAACAAAATAAAATCGCAATCTTCTCGCAAAGCAGTTACTTCTGCAGGATTTCTAATGCTATCTACAATAAATTCTTTTTGTCCTTGTTTTCGTTCTTCATTTATTTTTTCTAAAACTTTTTTACCAAAATAGTTTGGGCCAAAATTAGTTCTTAATTCATTACCAATATTAATTAAATGTTCTCTTGTTTTTTCCAAATGTCTTTCATCACAAACATCTCTAATAATATCGCTTAAAGAATGATATTTGTAATTTTGTTCTTTTAAAAGATTTGCAACTTCTCCTTTTCCTGCTGCATTATACCCACACAAACCTATAATCATTGCAAATCATCTCCTAAATTATTTTTTAACTTAAAATATTTTTTCTAATATATTTTATTTGATTTAACCATAAATAACTAATAATATATAGGTACCAATAAAAGCTACCAATGAAATAATCCAAAGCAATTTATTCCAAACAAATACTTTAAATCCATCTAATGGTGGAATGGGTAATAAATTAAAAGCACCTAAAAATAAATTAATGCTTGCAACACCAAAAAACAAATACATTAAATAGGTTTGTCCAATAAAAAATTTCCAAACAAAGCCTAAAGTAATTGCTATGCTTGCTATAATAAAATTAGATAGGGGGCCAGCAATAGAAATAATTCCATTTTCTTTTTTTGTTATGTTTTTGCCCCAAATATATACTGCTCCTGGCGCAGCAAAAACAAAACCACCAGATGTAATTAATGATAATACTACTGCAAATATTAAACCCATTGGCCAAACAAAAAATCTTGCCGATGCTCCATAGTGTATTGCAACAAATTTATGAGCTAATTCATGAAAAATAAATCCTGTTAAAGTACCCAATAAAATTATAGGCATCATAACCAACATACTAGGGAATCCAGAAACACCTTTCCAAGAAAATGCAAATGTTATTGCAACCCACGCGATTAATATTTGAAATAGCTCTTGTTTTTTAATTGCAAAATCTTTTTTATTTTCAGTTTCGGGGTTATAATATATTTCTGGCTCCATAAATAAATTACCTGTATTCTATTTTAATTCTTATCTATTTTTAGTTCTTGATCTTGTACGTAATTCAAACCGTTTTTTAATGCAATTTCTGCTTTTTCTAATTCTGTTCCTAAATAGATTGCATGATGCGTTTGAGAAATAGTTAAATCTAATTCTAATTGTTCATATAGTTCTTTAACATTGCTTCCAAAATATTCTTTTAATTTTAATCCTTCTGGACTTAATCTAGTAACTTTAATTTTATCCTTTTCTAAAGATACTATTAAATTTCCTCTGGGATCTGGGGTGCATAGTAATTTATAGTATTTATCTACTTTATTTTTTGCTGTTGAAATATCATTTTCATAGATATGTGCAGAATTACTTATTGTTGTTAAAGCCCCCATAGATATATTTAATTCATTACAAATATTTTGTTGTAAATTTCTTAATCCAAAAGCATTTAATGGCCATCCTTTTAACATATCGTTTGATCTAATATAAACAGTAAAATATAGTCTATTATTTTTAATAGTTGCCTGCACACTTATTACACAAGGTGGTTGACTATTTGATGCATCTTTATTTGGATCCCAAGTTGTTGCAAAAGCCCTTCTACTTTCTTTTCTTCGTTTTAATTCATTGATTATTTCTTGTATTTGATCAACTTTAAATTGTGAAAAAAATCTTTGACCATAGGTGTAATTTACACCTTCAAAACTTTTATTTGAAGTAATTTGTTCAGAGTATTTTTCAATTTCTTTTTCCGTTAATTTTAAAAAATCAGGTAAGAATTTATCATTTAAATCTTCATTGGTTACGGTTATTAAATTTAATATTTCTCTTTGTTTTATTCCATGATCTCCGTCTTTTATTGTTCCAAAATCTAATATTGTTTTTATTACTTTTAACCAACAATTTGCAATTTTTTCTTCTCTAATTATTATGGTTGAATCTTCAACAGGATAGGTTTCTGAAAAGGTTTCTAAAGTAGGAATTATAATCGCATTATCATAGGGATCCAATTGTTGTAAACTATTTATTTTTTCTTGAATTAATAAATAATTATTTTCACCAATCATATCAATAATTTTTATGTTCTTTCTTAATTTTTCTATTTCTTCAATAGTTATACTTTTATCCAATTCTAAATCTAATCCTGAAAAGAAATTTATTAGTTTTTTCCCAGTTCCTGAAAGATCTTGACCGCATATGATTAAATATCTAATATGTCTATTAGCACAAAGATTTTTTAATAAATAATTTATTCCGTCATGAGAATATAATTGGCCAATGGTATTGTAATTTTCGACTTCTTTAAAAAGTATTTTTTTAGACCAAAGCGTAACTATTCCAACACTATGTTTTTCATTTTTAGTTATTAGAAGTTCTTTAAAATAAATTGGCCAGTTTTCTGAAATAAAATTAGACATATATTAGAAACAAAGTAGTGCTTTATATTACTATTTACTAGACATAATTTATGTCTATTTGTTATACTGTTTTTTCTTTTCACATTTTATTTTAAATGTTAAAAAAATTATAAATATTATTATTAAAAATGCATCCAATAATCCATAAATATCTATAAATTTATAGGGCTCCAATAGATGTAATCTAAACAATTGTGTTGTAAATGGATAAAACAACATTAATGAATAGGCGCCGCCGCCCAAAACAAAATCAGTCAAGATGTGTAGTGCCGTACCAACTGTTAAAATTAAACCATAGATTCCAAATTCTTTATTTTTTGTGTAAATTATTAAACCAATGCATAATAAAATTAAAACAAAGCCAAAACTGTGAAAAAAACCACCATGCCCAAAGAAACTATTACTGATTCCAAAATATTTTAAAATCCAGCCAATTATAAAATCAAAATCGGGTAATAGGCCAGAAAACATAGCAAATATTGCCCAATATTTTCCTAATTTGTTTCTAAACGGATAAAATAAAAAAAGACTAATTAAAACATGGGTTGTAGGATTAGGCATAAATATCACATCTGTTTTATGCTATCTGTCGTAATTTTTCGATTGATTTGAGAAAATTAATGGCAGCATTTTTTGCACTCTCTCCATCGGGTTTTGTTGAGGAGGAAATCAAATCTTCATCCTTCCTAAAATCATAGTCATATCAGATCGG